>NZ_JBEUTW010000395.1:0-2709 GCF_040492675.1 Bacillus sp. AP50 | reverse complement strand
GTTAATTGATTTACATGTTTCAAGCGTATCTATATTGAGTTTGTAAATCTACACAATAAGTTTTCATTATATATTAAGTGTAGTAGAAGTTCAGATAGATAAAATTCGGTAGTCGAATTTTTTTGCATAAAGCTGTATAATGCTTGTAACGAAAGGGAAATACAGGAAGGGATTTGTAATGAGTTACTATGGAAAAAGATAAACAACAATTAAGCGTTGAAGTTGCAAGATTATATTATCAATCAGATTATAGTCAGCAAGAAATTGCTAACAAATTAAATATTTCAAGACCAACAATTTCTAGATTGTTAAAGTACGCGAAAGAAAAAGGGTTTGTTCAAATTAGCATCGCTGATCCATTTGCGGATTTAGATAACGTCGGGAATTTACTGAAAGAAAAGTATAACTTATTAGAGGCACATGTTGTATTTTCTCCAGTTCCGGAATATGCAACGATTACAGAGTATATTAGCAAATATGCAGCTGAGTATATGGAAAAGACGGTTAAAAACGGTGATATTGTTGGTGTAAGCTGGGGAATGACGATGTATGAAATCGCTAGAAAAATCGTACCGCAACATGTAAAAGGGGTAGAGGTTGTTCAGTTAAAAGGTGGTATTAGTCATTCGAGTGTAAATACATATGCGAATGAAACAATCGCTTTATTTGCAGATGCTTTTCAAACGACGCCAAGAAATCTCCCCCTTCCAGTTATATTTGATAATGCAGTGACAAAAGAATTAGTAGAGCAGGATCGACATATTCATCACATTATCGAAATGGGGAAACAAGCGAATATTGCAATTTTTACTGTAGGAACAGTGCGAGACGAAGCGCTATTATTCCGATTAGGTTATTTCGATAAGGATGAAACGAGTTTACTCAAAAAACAATCGGTCGGTGACATTTGTTCACGATTCTTTGATGGGGACGGAAATATTAGTAGTGAAGAAATTAATAAGCGGACCATTGGAATTGAGTTAGAAGAACTGAAATTAAAGAAACGCTCTATTTTAGTTGCAGGTGGTAATAGAAAAATCAAAGCAATTGATGGTGCGTTACGTGGCGGGTATGCAAATGTATTAATTATCGATCAGCATACAGCAAAAGAATTGTTACATTATCAAAAAGATTAGAAATAAAAGGCGTTCTCAAGATGTTAATTTTGAGAACGCCTTTTATTTTGTTATGTATGAATGATAGGAGTTTTTTTGAACACAAATTGCCTTTTTAAAAATAATTATGGATATGGAGATACATACTACCATTGTTAACATAAAAATTTTGATTATATATTTGAAATGTTCTTTGTTAGAATGCGCTTTATTTACTACAAGAAAATTCCTTTTAAAAAAGAATGAACAAAATTTCAAAAGTGTATTTACATTTGTTCAACTAAGAGTTAGAATGAAGTTGTTAAAAGATATGAGGAGTGAAGATAATGAACATTGCAAAGTTAATTGACCATACAATTTTAAAAGCTAATACTACTAAAGAAGATGTTATGAAAGTAATCGAAGAAGCAAAGGAATATAAATTCGCTTCTGTTTGTATTAACCCAACATGGGTAAAATTAGCGGCTGATGAACTAGCTGGACATGATGTAGACGTTTGTACTGTAATCGGTTTCCCATTAGGAGCAAGCACGACTGAAACAAAAGCATTTGAAACAAAAGATGCTATTGCAAAAGGTGCAACTGAAGTTGATATGGTAATCAACGTAGGCGCTTTAAAAGATGGTGACAACGAACTTGTTGAAAAAGACATTTATGAAGTAGTACAAGCAGCAAAAGGAAAAGCTCTTGTAAAAGTAATCATTGAAACTTGCCTATTAACAGATGAAGAGAAAGTACGCGCTTGTGAATTATCAGTAAAAGCTGGTGCTGACTTCGTAAAAACTTCAACTGGATTCTCAACTGGCGGAGCAACTGCTGAAGATATCGCATTAATGCGTAAAACAGTAGGACCAAACGTTGGTGTAAAAGCATCTGGCGGTGTTCGTACACGTGAAGATGCAGACAAAATGGTAGCTGCTGGAGCTTCTCGCGTTGGAGCAAGTGCTAGTGTTGCAATCGTATTAAATGATGCAAAAGGTGCTACAGATAACTACTAATCATTAATGAAGTGAAGAGCAATAGATACACAAAGTAAAGTGTATCTATTGCTTTAATAATTGAAAAAAATGTAAGCGGATACGAATGGGAGGAGACGGCTTATGAAATACTTAATTGGTATTTTTGGCCTCGTATTGATTTTAGGTATCGCTTGGCTTGCTAGTAATAATAGAAAGAAAGTCAAATATCGCCCAATCATAACGATGGTTATATTACAATTTATTTTGGGGTTTTTATTATTAAATACAAGTGTAGGGAATATATTAATTAGCGGAATAGCAGATGGTTTTGGAGAGTTATTAAAATATGCCGCTGATGGTGTGAATTTCGTATTTGGTGGATTAGTAAATCAAAAAGAGTTTTCGTTCTTTTTAAGTGTATTAATGCCAATCGTATTTATATCAGCTTTAATAGGTATTTTGCAACACATTAAAGTATTACCTATTATTGTGAAATCTATCGGTCTAGCATTAAGTAAAGTAAATGGAATGGGGACATTAGTCCTGGTCTCACTGCTACTAAAAATTTTAGTTTTTCTGTTTCAGCAGCAAGAGCTGAAGCTAACACCCAAGGGTCTTCACATCCTTGACCAGTT
>NZ_JBEUTW010000394.1:0-3918 GCF_040492675.1 Bacillus sp. AP50 | reverse complement strand
CGACTTGTTCTATATTACACCCCTGTAGATCAATCGTCAATACCTTTTATCTTTTTTATTTTATAAATCATAAAAGCTTTGCCCTCTCTTAATTTCTAACACATCCTTAGAACTTCTTAAACTTATGTATTCAAATTAACAATCTGCAGCCTACACTCTCTAACTTAATACTAATACTTTTCTAAAGAATGAATGTGAGACCAAGTAAATATATATTAAGGATAGTATTTTTTCTTTTAGTACGTTCTCCCTCCTGCTCATCTCTAGGGGGATTATAAATAAAACACTTCTCTTCTTTACCTTTAAAAAAGGGAAAGAAATCTAATACCCTTAGGAGGCGTTATGAAATGCATGTTAATAAAAAGATAATTTATGTATCCCATGATGCCCATTTCCACGGAGCACAGCTACTTTCTTTACATACTATTAAGGCTCTTAAAGAAAACTTTGATTACTCTGTTGCAATTATTTCTATTGGATCCGGTATTTTAATTCCCGATTTTCAAAAGTACGGTCCTGTTTATTGTCTCGAGCAAGGTTATCAAACAGAAGAAAAGGTCGAATTATTAATAAAGGATTTATTATCACAGAATTTTACCCTCGCCATATGTAGCACCGTCATAAGTGGCGATATCGTCGCATTACTAGCTAGACAAAATATAAAAGTTGTTTCATTAATACATGAATTACCGCATTTAATACAACAGTACTCTGCTGAAGGGAAAGCTAAAAACATCGCTGAATTTGCTTACAAAGTTGTCTTCCCTTCACAATACGTATATGAAAAATTTCGTACAATCACTGAATTGGATCCTCAAAAATGTCACATTCTCCCTCAAGGTTTGTTTAACCACAATCCTTATAAGAACAATATTGCAAAAGCTAGAAATGAGTTACGTAAGAAGCTTAACCTGCCTCTAGATAGCAAAATCATCTTGGGTGTAGGCTTCGCAGATTATCGGAAAGGGATAGATTTATTCTCACTTATCTCTTACTCAGTAAGAAAGACTCACAAGGATATTCATTTCATTTGGGTAGGGAGAACAGACGTTCAATTCCTGAATACACTGCCCCCTAAATATAAAGCACATTTCACATTAGTCGATCCTACTCCCGATATCGGATTATATAACGCTGGGGCTGACTTATACTTATTAACTTCAAGGGAAGATCCTTTTCCAAATGTTGTTTTAGAAGCATTAGATGCAAAACTTCCTGTTATAGGGTTTAAAAATGCTGGAGGTTTTGAAGATGTTGTTACAGAAAAAACTGGTGCCTTAGTAGACTTTTTAAATTTACCCAAAATGCTAGAAAAAATATATGAATTTATTCATGATGAGGGATTACGATTACAAAAGGGAAGCTTTGGCCAAGAACTTATCGAAAAAAACTTCAATTTTCTTAATTACATTTATCAATTACTAGATCTTCTCGAACATAATTACAAAAAGATAAGTGTAATCATACCGAACTATAATTATGAAAAATACTTACCTGATCGAATCGAATCAATATTAAACCAAACCTACCCTCTTTACGAACTAATTTTCTTAGACGATGCCTCCACTGATCATAGCGTATCAACTTTTAAAAAGCTGCTTTCAAAAGAAAATAAGACCCACCTGAAGGTTCAACAGATTATTAATGATAAAAACTCTGGTTCTGTATTTAAACAATGGATAAAAGGAGTCTCTGCAGCAACTGGTGATTATATTTGGATCGCAGAGGCCGATGACTTATGCGATAAGACATTTTTACAAGAGGTGATACAGGGGTTTTATATAAATAACAATATTACCTTAAGTTACACACAATCAAAACAAATAGATGAACAAGGAAATGTATTGGCTAATCATTATTTAAATTACACAAATGATATCGATAAAGAAAAATGGAAAGCCCCCTATTTTCGAAAAGGCGTCGAAGAAATACAAGATACGTTACTTATCAAAAACACTATACCTAATGTTTCAAGTGTAGTTTTTAAAAATATAGATATGAAGAAAACGGAAAAACAGTTAGAGAAGTTCAAAATAGCTGGCGACTGGTTCTTCTATGTTTCTCTTCTTACAGAGGGAGATATTTACTTCAATCCAGCCCCCTTAAACTATCATAGACGACATTTAAATAGCGTAACGAGAACAGAAGATTCATACTCCCATTACAATGAAGTTGTGCAAATGCAAAATTTCATTAAAGAAAAATTTACTATCGACGACATTTCTAAAATGAAAATGTATACATATAGAAAGTATCTTAAAACATACTTAAAAATTTAAACGTGTGCTTTCTATGCCATCAATATCTCTTGTAAGGCGCTACTATTATTTAAGGGGGAATACTCTTTGAAAGACTTTATAGAGGAACATAAAGATTTAATTTCTCAAATCGCACACAGCTATAATGTAAATGCAAGTATCCATCCTGAGGATCATATCTTTCAGTTCATTGTCACTAATCCCGTCTTCCCATCAAAAAAAGAAGCGATAGATTATTACTTTAAAGATGGGCAAAACTCAGCACAAATACTCTTAAACTTAATTACTTCCCTTTATCCTCCTACAGTCAATCCAATTAAATTGTTAGAATTTGCATCCGGATACGGCTGCGTAACACGTCATTTATTAAATCTACAAGCGAATTTGAGTATAACCGCTTGCGATATACACGAAGAGGCTATTTCCTTTATTGAAAACAAATTAAATAATTCTTCTATATTATCTCATCCTGAGCCTGAACAGTTAAAATTGGACTCCTCTACGTACGATATCGTTTTTTGTCTATCCTTTTTCTCTCATATGCCTGATACAACTTGGTTTCGTTGGCTGCAAACATTGTATAACGCTGTTTCACCTGGTGGTTTATTCATTTTCACAACCCATGGCTATCAAAGCAAAAAATACTTCGGGTTTCCAAATTTAAATGAAAAGGGCTATTGGTTTCTCTCTTCTAGTGAACAATTCGATTTAGATGTGAATCAATACGGACAAACGATAGTTAGTCCCTCTTACGTGTGTGACAAAATTAAATTATTACCCCATAACCCAATTATCAAAAAGTATACTGAAGGATTTTGGTGGGAACATCAAGACCTTTGGGTTATAGAAAAAGAAGTAAATTAATAACCCACGCTCTGCTTATATACAAGTAGAGTGTGGGTTATTATTTTTTACTATATAAGAACTCTTCAATCCATAGCTTATTTAATCTAATCCCATGTTTAAAATCTATTTTAGGTTCCCAATTCAATTCTTGTTTTACCTTATCAATATTTAAAATGATTTTTTGAACGTTCTCTTGTTTTTGTTTGTAACAGATAAAATCCACCTTTCTTTCTGTTATTTTCTCTAATTCCACTATAATTCGTTTTAAAGAAAGACCTTTGCCACTCCCTATGTTGTATACACAAGATTTCAATTGATTTAATTGTGCTAGTTGTATAGTAATTTCAACTAAATCATCGATATAAATATAATCTCTAATAATTTCCTCCGGATTCCCATATATATGAATCCTTTCATTACTGAGATGCTGGTACAAAAAACAATTTATCGCCCCTACTTTTTTTAAGGGGTTTTGGTATTTTCCATACGGATTAGAATATCTACATACAACATAATCTATTCCATATTTTCTCTTATAAAAATACAAATAATTCTCCAGCGAAACTTTTGTTATTCCATACGGGGAAAGTGGTCTTAATGGATGTTTCTCATCAATAGGCAAATATTCAGGTTCACCATAAACTGTGCCTCCCGAAGAAGCCAATATAATTTTTTTAATACGAAAATCTTTAACACTTTCCATGAAATTAAGAAAAAATAGACTGCTATTAATATCACCGAAAACATCTTCAATTGAAGTTGCTACGTTAGACGTCGCAGCTAAATAAATAATAATATCTATATTCACTAAAGC
>NZ_JBEUTW010000393.1:0-1422 GCF_040492675.1 Bacillus sp. AP50 | reverse complement strand
CAATTATTGTTTTGTTTTTCGTTGGGGTTTCACGTTATATTCATAAATGGAAAGAAGGCGTTGCGAAATTAAATCACATTGAAGAAGAACTTAGTGATTTAATGTTACATCATGGTAAGTAAACATTTATTTTTTAACTAAACAATGTGAAGAATATCACAAAACGTGCTTTCCTAATGAAGGCATGTTTTTTTGTTATGTGAAAGTTAGACATATTCATGAGATTTTCCATACAATACAGTGTGAAATAAAAAAATGATTCTTTGTTTGTAGGAATATTTATTCGTTTTTGTATAATTTTGTAATTCAGTTCGGTATAATTATGATATAGAAGGAAATTTGTTAGAGGGGGTATATTGTGAACATATTAAAGATTATAGGAATAATTGCAGGAGTCATTATAGTAGCTGTTATAGCTTTCTTTGTTATTATGAATTACTATTTGTCAAAAGAAGATCCTGATTACGTATTAAAGTACATAAAAGAACATAAAGAAGATGAAACATGTTCATTACTTATTAAAAGAAATGGAGAAGTATTAACTTCTATAAATGAAAATAAAAAATTGCCATTAGCAAGTATGGCAAAAATCATAATAGCAGTTGAATTTGCTAAGCAAATGTCAGAAGGAAAAATCAATCGTGATGAACAAATTTCATTGCAGGAGCTAGAAAAATATTATGTTAAAAACACTGATGGTGGGGCACATCCTGATTGGTTAGAAGATGCAAAAGCGAGAGAATTAGTGGAAAATGGACAAATCGCTTTAGAAGAAGTTGCAAAAGGAATGATTCATTATAGCTCTAATGCAAATACGACATATTTGTTAGATAAGCTTGGAATAGAAAGAGTAAATGATAGTTTAAAAGAGTTAGAGTTTACTAGTCATGACAAGTTCTCTTCGTATACTGCTTCACTATATATGAGAGGGTATGTAGAAAAAGAGCTTCATGAGCCAAAAAATCAATCGTTAGAAATGATACGTAACATGTCAAAGGAAGAATATAATAAACATGTGTTACAAATTCATGAATGGATGAAAGATGAAGAAGAATGGAAAAAACGGGATATTCCATTAAAGGTAGATATGGAATTTCAGCGAATTTGGTCAGATCGATTAGTGGGTGCAAACGCTAAAGATTATATGAGTATAATGGAAAAGATAAATAGTAGAAATTATTTTCCAAAATCAATGCAAGAAGAGCTCGAGAACATTTTCAAAGGAACAGTTAAAAATAGTAAATTCGAATATGCTGGTCAAAAAGGTGGTTCTACCGCATTCGTATTGACAAAAAGCTTGTATACTACAGATAAGAAAGGGAATAAAGTAGAAATTGTCGTTATGTTTAACGATATAGAAGATCAAGTTTCATATCAAAAACTGAGAAATAATATAGATTATTTTATTCAAGATGCTATAAC
>NZ_JBEUTW010000392.1:0-2296 GCF_040492675.1 Bacillus sp. AP50 | reverse complement strand
CGCCGGATAACCTGGATCGATCGGAAGGTAAGCAGCACCAGATTTAAGAATGCCCAGTATACCTGCAATCATTTCAAACGAGCGCTCCGTGAGAAGTCCGACCTTCTGCCCTTTCTTTACTCCCTGCTTTACCAAGCTACGTGCAATCTGATTAGCCATTCTGTTGAGTTCCTTGTATGTGAGAACCTTATTTTCAAACACCAAAGCGACATTATTAGGTGTTTTCGCTGCCTGCTCCTCAAAAAGTGAACAGATGGACTCTTCTTTTGGATATTGGCTACAGATGTTATTCATATCTATTAGTCTTTTTATCTCTTTTTCAGATATAATCTGTATATCTTTTATCTTGATTTCCGGATTCTCGATGATTTGAGTAGCAATCTCTTGTAAATGTCCGGGGATATTTTTCATCCATTCAGAGTTATAGACATTGCCATTGAATATTATCTTGCCGCTAATCTCATCACCAGAATGAACCTGAATGCTTAATTTATAATTTGTCTGTTCAAAAGCCTCGAATCCCACAATGCGGAAACCTAACTTTTGTTCTTGATTATGATCAAAATCGTCCATAGCTACAGGAAAATTCTCAAAAGCTACAATATGATCAAACACCTGCTCACCAAATTTGGTGTTTTCCTGTATTTCTGCCAACGAAACATAATCAAACTGACTGGAAGCAAGTGCCTTCTCCTGTGATTTCTCTACTAACTGATGAAATGTATCATTCTCACTGCTTGTAATTCTTACAGGAATCGTGTTTATGAATAACCCAACAATCTTTTCTACATCTGGAATGTCCGCTGGTCTGCCAGAAACTATTGAACCAAATACAACATCGTCAGTGTTATTCAATTTCTGCAGCATAATACCCCACATCGTTTGAAAAACGCTATTTACTGTAACTTGTTTAGACATGGCAAGCTGCGATATTTTCCGAGTTATATCTTTATTAAAGCTGAACTTTATTTCTTGATGCATAAAATCTGTGGGTTCCTGCGCAGACCAATTATATGGAATTCCCTTAACACCGCTATAGCCCTCAAGAAACTTCTTCCAATACCCTCGGGCTACTACATCATCCTGCTCATCCAGCCATTGAATGTATGTACTATACGGCAGCCCTTTTTCCAGATAAATAGGTATCTCCTGAATGTAATCGACATAATACTTAAAAAGATCATTTAAGATAATGCTCATACACCAGCCGTCCATTAAGATATGGTGGTGACTCAATATTATTTGAAACTGGTTCATTTTTGTTTTTAATACGGCAAGGCGGATGAGCATATCACTTTGGAGATTAAAGCCCTTTTGTCGATCCCTCAATTTATATTCTTCTAGAAACATCGTTTTCTCTTCTTGGGACATATGCGAAATATCTTCAAAGCTTACTCTGGTTCTCCGGTCTTTTAATACAACCTGAGTTGGCTCTTTAATTTTGGAGTAAAGAAAAACCGTCCTTAACACATCATACTTTTCAATCAAACGATTGAAACTTTCTTCCAAGAAGGGGACATTAAGTTCCCCTTCAATTAGAAAGACCATCTGTTCAAAATAAGTATCATTATTTTCATCTTTTAGTGCGTGAAACAGCATCCCTTTTTGTGTCGGGGATAACTGGCATAAATCCTTTACCCTAGAAACGTCAAACATCAAATCACTCCAGATCGTATAGTATTTTTCAGTTACTTAACACTCTTTAAAGCCTCAAATACATCATCCAAATCTGATTGAGTCAGCTGACTCATACTAAAATCACTAGGTGTTGGTTCTGATTTCTCTTTTGCCACACAATGGTTGATAATATGAAGAAGATGACTTTTATACTGGTCAAGAATGTTTTCGACTGTCCCGACATTGTATTGGATAGAGTTAAACATAAGATTAAGCTTTAATTTCCCATCGGTAACAATTGCAGTAAGTTCAATACCCGTGCCATGTTTATTCTCCAAACTAACTGGTTCTCCCATTGGCATCACAGGGTATTTCGCTTTGCTATTAATTTCAAACTGTCCCAGATAATTAAAAATAATTTCTGGTTTTATCTTATATTTTATTTTATTTTCTTCCGCTGGAACCAAATACCTGAGTACACCGTAACCTGCACCTTTGCGGGGTACTTTTCGTAATGTTTCTTTTACTCCTTTAATAACACTACCAAGATCGCTTGAAGGCACATCAAATACCACAGGAAACATGCTTGTAAACCAGCCAATCGTCCTACTTAAATCTGCTCCTTTTATGAAATCTTCACGACCATGGCCTTCTAAGCTGACTGCCATCCTATTTTCTC
>NZ_JBEUTW010000391.1:0-6053 GCF_040492675.1 Bacillus sp. AP50 | reverse complement strand
ATAAGCAAGTGGTTTAACTCAACCTGCTTTTATGCTATGTTTCGTATCATTATATACAATACCTTCTAATGAATTTTTTAATATATCATCTTCTTGAACAACTTTATAATCTAATAGCCGTTTCGCGATTTGCTTCTTCATTCCTGGATTTATCTCATCATTAAAAATAAAATGATATGCTTGTTGTTTGGAGAAATTATTAGTGAAATCCCCTTGTGATACACCAGTCTTTGTAAACCATTGTGGTGAAAGAACAAACACTACTTTTTTACCTTCTAATTCATCCATAGTAGATGTCATATTTAAAATATGAGCTAAACTTTGTGTACCACCAGTTCCAATTAAAAACGGTGTAAAACCAGCTGGATTTACTTTGAAATAATTAGACGGATGATATGCATCCATTCGTAAAAATTCTGATGAACCGTACATCGGTAAATACTGTGAATTCTCTAACATTTTTTGCTGTAAGAAAACACTTTGTAATTTCTCTTTTTGTAAAGAAGTTGCCGCATCTTCTACCTTCTTATCACTAATAAGCGATACTAAACTTTTCGATGGGATTAGAATGATAATGAAAAAAAGCACACACGCTAAAATTATAGGACCAAAAGCATGCTTCATTTTCATCTTCTGTCCCTCTTTCTATCGTTATTAAATTGTAACCCTTGTTTTTGACACGTCATCTTTTCTCTCCTTTGTCTCTATACATGTTCCATTCTATTTATCTATTATATACATGTATGTATTTCCTTCCTTGTTCTATTAAGCCCTATATAAATAGCGCAAGAAAATGTTTCCATAGAAACATGTTAATTATACAAGATTCTACATAAATTTCACACTGGAATTTTAGTAATAATTTTATTTTTTACCAATGAAAAAATATATGAAATGTCTAGAATTCTTTGGATGATGTATGGAGTTCAAAATATGATAATAAGCGCCCGCTATGATCAACTTCATGAGTATATATAAACCCGAGCTTTCGTAAAAGTTTTTTCGAGCTCTCATTTGCCACTTTAACTCTAGCAATTATTCTTGTTACATTCAAAGTCTCTATTGCATATTTAATGGAAGCCTCTGCTGCTTCTAATGCATACCCATTCCTCCAATGTTCTGGGTCAAGAAGATACATAATTTCTATTTCACCTGTTTCATCTACCTTTCTTAAACCACAATGTCCTAAAAGCTTTCCTGTTTCACTATTAAATAACAACCATACCCCGAAGTCATACTGTTCCCAATGTAAGATAAGTTGCCCAATATAATCATTTGTTTCTTCCTTCGACATTCCTCTTGATTTAGCCAGCCATTTGCCAACAGTATCTTTTTTTAATATGTTATAAAACTGATCAATATCTTCTACAATTGGTTTCCTCATAAATAATCTTTTTGTATAAATTACTTTCTCTTCTTCAAACATAGACATCATTTTCCCTCCAAATACTGTTTACAGACTAATAAATTATACCATGAACTATTTTTCTAACTTTAAATAAGAAAAAACAGACTATCACATACGTGAAGTCTGTTTCCCCATTCTTTTATTTTTGTAAATCTGCCCATTTTAAACTTGTAGCTGGACCAAATTGATGTACATATAAATCTTTCACATATGGTTTTTGTAAGTAAGATAATCCACGCTGGAATACCGGTGCAATTACTGCATCATCAAGTAGCATTTTTTCAGCATCTTGCATTGCTTTCCAGCGAGCCTTTTCATCATTACCTAATTCTGTTTTAATCTTCTTAATTAATGCATCATATTCTGGATTTGCATATTCTGTATTATTAACACTGCTTCCAGAAAGGAATACTTCTAAGTAAGTCATTGGATCTGGATAATCTGGTAACCAGCGTGATAACGACATTTCATATTCTTTCTTCTTCTCAAGTGCTAATTTTTGCGTATGCGGCTGTAATTTCACATTCACTTTTAATCCTGGTAAGTTTTTCTCAAGCTGCTCTTTAATGTACTCTCCAACTTTTTTAAAGTTTTCTAAGTCATAATTTAATAATTCTAAAGTCACTTCATTTGTACCTGTCTCTTGTTTTGCTTTCTCCCAATATTCCTTCGCCTGTTTTACATTTGTCTTATTAAACTCACCAGACGTACTTCTAAAATCTTTCTTATCTGGGCCCTTTAAAAATCCTTTTGGTACGTAATAGTTCGCTGCAACCGATCCATCATTTAAAAATGAATCTGCGAGTCCCTTCTTATCAAAAACTGTACTTAGCGCAAGACGTGCATTTTTATTTTTAAGAATCGGTACATTTTCATTAAATCGGAAGAAGTACATAACTGGATCTGTATATTGTTTTAGCTCTTTATTATTTTTATATTTATCTACGAATTCTGTAGAAATAACAGCTCTATCAACTTTATCTGTTTCATATAAATTTACCGCAGTTGAAATTTCTTTTACAATTTGATAGTTTACTTCATCTAACTTCACTTCTTTTTTATCCCAATACTTATCGTTTTTCTTCATTGTAAAGCTAGCTTCATGCTTCCACTCTGATAATGTAAACGGTCCATTATATACCGCTTTATTTGCTTCTAATCCATATTTATCACCTTGCTCTTTCGCATATTTTTCGTTAATTGGATAGAAGGATGGTAAAATTAATAATTTCGTAAAATACGGTACAGGATGTTCTAGCTCTACGACGAATGTTTTATCATCCTTCGCTTTTACTCCTAATTCATCTAGACCTAGTTGTTTTTTATTTATCTTCTCAGCATTTTTTACATCGTACGCAATGTATGCATATTGAGAAGCTGTATCTGGATTAATCAATTGCTTCCAAGCGTATACGTAATCATGGGCGGTTACTGGATCTCCGTTAGACCATTTCGCATCACGCAATTGGAATGTATATGTCTTTCCATCTTTACTCACTTCATATTTTTGTGCGCCGGCTTCAATTACTTCATCATTTTTCGATAGACGAAATAGTCCTTCCATTACGTTATTCAAAACGTTAAACGAGACTGCATCTGTTACTTTCCCTGAATTTAACGACGGAATTTCACCCGTTTCTAGTAACTGTAATACTTTCTTCTCATCTTTGGGCTTTGTTGCAGTTTTTTCTTTTGCGCAGCCAACTAAAAATGAAGAAACTAATAGAGTACTAACTAATGAGTAACGAACAACTTTTTTCATTTAAAAACCCCCTCTATTTTTAAGGTAAGTAACGACGAGCACCAGCGTATTCTTCTATATATCCTGGTGTATTTAGCGGTATAATCTCTACCGATCTTTCAGCTCTTGGTGAGTGAATCATATTGCCATCACCAATATACATTGCGACGTGATGGACACTACCTTTCCCTTGATCATGTGCAAAGAAAATTAAATCTCCTTTTTGTAGATTTTCTTTATCAACTGCAACTCCTGCTCTTGATTGCGGTCCAGAATCTCGCGGAATTGTAATGCCGTGCGATTTATAGATCGTATGCGTGAAGCCAGAGCAATCAAATCCAAAACCACTTGTACCAGCCCATATATACGGTAATCCTAAAAACATTTTCCCTGTTTTAATTAAATCATCGGCCGCCGGAGTTGAAATATCAGTTTGAGATTGGTAAACTGTTCCATCATTTTTACGTATCCATGCTTTTTGACCATTTGGCAACAATACACGGTATGAAATTGTGTCTTCACTTAATAGCGGCAGTCTTGTATTATAACTGATTTCAAGTGATTTATGTTTTTCAGAAGGGTTTATATATAAAAGCGCTGTTGGTTTGGTTATTAAGACAAAAGGTTCATTTGTTTTATCTGCAAATTCTTGATTATATGTTAATTGTTTTTCAGGCATCCAGCCCGGATAACCTTCTTCATTTCGTGGTGTTGGCTGTCCATGCACTAATACCTTCACCCATTCGCCTTTCTTATCAATAACAGTTACTTCTTGACCGAGTAACGCTTGTGTTTCTAATTTATTTGCATTTGTTAACCATAGTTTCTCGTCAAGTGTCATTGATTTCGTCCATTTCCATAGATCCACTGGATTTGTTGTACTCGGTGTATCGATTGGCCTTAATGAATCAGGTACTGTCCATAACGTTGCAGCAGATACATCTATAAATGCTTTATTATCCTTCTTTTCTTCAGCATTTGCCGATGTAAACGATGAAAATATAAATAAAGTTGTTAAAAATGCAGTTCCTACTTTTTTCATATTTATCCCCCTTAAAAGATAGTTTACTAGTCTCTTCTCCTAAGACTTACTATTCACTGTCGATTGAAGGTTTACCTTTGATCCAGAATAAGTCATTCCTTCTGGCTCTTCCATTAACCAAAGCGGTGCATCAAGATCAAAATAATGAATATTAGGATGCGCTGCCGCTAAATGCGCAACAGCACTAACGGAAAGTGAAGATTCCATCATGCTGCCCACCATACACTTCACACCAGCTGTTTCTGCGATATCTGCAATACGCCATGCTTCACGTATACCACCACATTTCATTAATTTAATATTAATGAAGTCTGCATATCTTCCTTGAACGAGCTTTAATGCGTCACTTGCTGAAAATATACTTTCATCGGCCATAATTGGCGTTTGCACACGATCTTTGACATACTTTAACCCATCCCAATCTTTCGCGTGTACTGGTTGTTCAATAAATTCTATATTTAAATTACGATTTTCCATCTCTTGAATAATAGAGACCGCTTCTTTTGGACTCCAACCTTGATTCGCATCTAAACGTAATATCGTATTTCTTGGTACCACATTTCGAATTGCCTCAATACGTTCCAAATCTAAATGCGCCTCTTTACCCACTTTAATCTTTAATGTTTGAAATCCTTTTTCTATATGTTTCTTCGCTTCTTTTGCCATTAATACAGGCTCATCCACACTCACTGTAATATCGGTATGAATTTCTTTCTTCCCGCCTAACAATGCATATAACGGCACATTTTGATATTGGCAATATACATCATATAAAGCGATATCTACCGCTGCTTTCGCACTGGAATTTCCAATACAACTCATTTGAATGCCCTGTAGTAACTGCTGAAACTGAATGATATTTTGACCAATTAAACATGAACGCATCGGTCCTAAAATCGCTTCTTCCATTCCGCTGGTGAAATCCCCCGTAATAACTGGCGTTGCGGCTGCAGCCCCCTTACCAATCACTCCTTCGTCTGTATGAATATAAACATCTATACTTTCAATTTCTGTTACAGTACGAAGCGCGGTTTTAAACGGTGTATGCAGTTTTACACGTCTACGATTTACTTTTACATCTGTAATTTTCATTTTTTTCATCCTTTCATTCTCCAATGAAGTGAAATTTTAATCCACCGGAGATTTATACCCACGGATTATTAGGTAAACCTATTGGGCATTTACTCTTCTATCTCTCTACTTTGTTTTCGTTTACTTTTGATGTAGGACGATAATGTGAAATAAAAAAATCCAGCCATAAGAATGATTCTTACGGCTGGATTTTGTCTATGATTGAGTAGACAAAGCAGCAATCTGATTATATTTTTTCTGTGCATCTTTTAGCGCTACAAGTAACGCTTTTTGAGAAGAACCGAAATATCGGTTCTTTACTTCCATTACTAACGCCGGGTCATTTATATTTTTATGTAGAAATAAATATTTAACAAATTGAGATGTTAATGCAATTGTCGCTGAGCAGTCTGCATCTACAATTTCCCCTGTATCCTTAACAAGTATAAATGCTACGAAATAGCTTTTAAACTTTTCAGTAATGGGATTATTTTGAGGTGCTTTCGCATCCCCTACGATATAAATTGTATTTGAAGCGTACACAGCTATCTTCCTTTCTTATACGAGGATAACGGGTTTCTTAATAGTCGTATGAGCGAGGAACTCAACGTTGATTAAAAAATGTATCCGCTTACCTTGTATTATAATATAATTGACAGAATTTTAACAACATTTATTTTAGTGCATATTCCATATTTATGAAAATAGCTTAAACTCTTCATTTCTACAATATGTGATTGTTCCTTGTACCATGACATTCATACATAAAAAACTGCACCCCCACTTGTTAG
>NZ_JBEUTW010000390.1:0-3857 GCF_040492675.1 Bacillus sp. AP50 | reverse complement strand
ACATTGTATGCTATTTGTAAGTTGTTTTATTACTTCCTTTAAGACCGAGTTCATTCGGTCTTATTTTTCATGTGATAAATACTTTTGTAGGAGGCATTACATTCCACTTATGAACTTATCGAAACTAAACAATCGAATAGAAGCGAAAAAGAAAGAGCTAATCTATCTCGTTGAACGATACGGATTCACTCATGATAAAGTGATTTCTTTCAGCCAAGAATTAGATCGTTTACTTAACTTATTAATAAAACTCAAGACGAAGAAAAAACGTTGTTCGTTATAACCATTTTCCCCTCTTTCTTTGATACGATATAACTAGAATCAGAAAGGAGCGATTTATGTTTATATTAAAAGACGTTATATATAAAGATATACTACACATTCCTTATTTACAGATTCAAAAAGAAAAGATTACTTGTATTATCGGTGAAAGCGGAAGCGGAAAAAGCACATTACTTCGCATGTTAAACGATTTACAATCCCCAACATCCGGTACAATTGAATATAACGGAAAGTTAATTTCTGATTATTACCCTATTCAATTACGTCGTGACGTAGTTATGCTTGGGCAAACTCCACCTATTTTTGATGGAACCGTTAAAGACAACCTATTAATGGGACTTCGTCTTTCTGAAAAACCATTTCCAAATGATGATGCCCTGCGGAGTGCATTACAAACCGTTAGCTTAGACAAGCAATTAGAAGATAGCACCTCCTCATTATCCGGCGGTGAAAAACAAAGACTTGCCTTTGCACGTATCGTACTTATGGATCCGCCTGTCTATTTATTAGATGAGCCAACTTCAGCATTAGATAGTGATACAGAACGACGCGTAATGAAACAATTTACTGAACTAGCACGAAAAAAGAAAAAAACAGTTATCTTCATCACACACTCACAACAACTTCCAGAAGAAATTGCAGATGATATTATTGAAATTAGCAAAACAAAGGGTGCAACTAGAAAGGAAGTGCTCTCAGTTGAAGGGCGTTATTGAACTCCAAATTTGGCAACTTGCAGCTGCCTATATTTTCATTCTTATTTTAATTGGACTTGTAAAATTAAAAGGAATACCTCGCGAAAAACAAATCGCGCTCGCAACATTCCGTATGACCATTCAGCTCGTACTTGTTGCATATGTCCTTACATACGTATTTGAAAACAGTAATCCATTTTATACAATCGCTCTCATCACTTCTATTACTACCTTTGCAATTTTTAATATTTATAAACGAGTTAACATCCCAATGTCTAAAGAATTAAAACGAGTAGCCGCCCTTTCCATGGTCGCCGGATCAATTGGGCCACTTCTACTATTTATCTTTGTTATTATCGGTCATGACCCTTGGTATGCTCCGCAATATATCGTCCCTATTACAGGAATGTTAGTTGGGAATGCCATGACTGGTGTTTCTCTTGGTGCAAATACGTTCTTAAACAATATGAAATCGCAAAGAGGTCAAATTGAAGGTGCACTTATGCTCGGCGCAACACCGAAAGAAGCTGCTGCTCCGCTCATTCGAGAAGCTTTTGACTCTGCTATTTTACCAACAATTAATTCTATGGTCGGAATGGGAATTATAAGCTTACCAGGCATGATGACTGGTCAAATATTATCCGGTGTATCACCATTCACAGCCATTCAATATCAAATTGCCATCATACTCGGTATTTCTGGAAGTACTGCCTTTGCTGTCATTATCTTTTTACAGCTTGGATATAAAACGTTCTTTAATAAGCGATGTCAGTTGAAAGAGGTTGACTATGATGCGAGGTAAATCGTAACTTTCGCTCAGTAAATGATGCATCGTTCTCGGTGAGTGAAATTATATTAACGATTTTTTCAATATATCTATCATAACTTGCAATATATCAACGATTTTTCAAATATATCTATCATAACTCAGAATATATCAACGATTTTGTAAGAAATATCGATTTACCGACAAAAAGTGACATAATAAAAAGAGGAGGCTATTCGCCTCCTCTTCTATTTACTTACGCCTTCTTAACGAACTGTGATTTTAACTTCATAGCTCCGAAACCGTCGATTTTGCAATCGATATCGTGATCGCCATCAACTAGACGGATACTCTTTACTTTCGTACCGATCTTCACAACTGAAGAAGTTCCTTTTACTTTTAAATCTTTAATAACAGTAACAGCATCGCCATCTTGAAGAACGTTTCCGTTCGCATCTTTTACAACTTTTGCACCATCATTATTTTCAGCTTCTGCTTCTTGGCCCCACTCATGAGCACATTCTGGACATACGAAAAGAACGCCATCCTCATACGTATATTCTGAATTACATTTTGGACAATTTGGTAAAGTAGCCATAAATTCATTTCCTCCGTTCATTATTTATACGTAAAAATCAAAATTGATGTTTACATCTCGATAAATAAAATTTGTATAGCATTTCTTTATAGTGCCATAGTCTCACGTTATTGACAACCCTACCTCAAATTCTCATTTTTTATTGTATTTTACAAAATTTCAATTTGTATGCCGTTTTTCTATTTGCTCTTCTACTAATTTTAAAAATCTTCGTTGTGCATTTTTATTTTTTACGAGCAATCGAACTCTTAGCTTACTTTGTAAATATGAGCGAACTTTGTAGTTCGTAATAAATAACTTTCGATACTTCTCGTCTTCATATATCATTCGAAACCATTCATACTGCTGCAAGTAACGTATGTTAACATCAATCTTTTTCGTGTGTAAACCCGTACTTAAACTAATAGATCCTATTAGAGCTTCTATTCATGCTGAAATCATTTCTCTCCCCCTAATAAACAAAAGAAGAACCTTCACAAGATTCTTCTTTTCAAAATGAACGAGTTCTCTCTAGAAACCCAAATTATTTTCTTCAATGTAAATTTGATATTCTTCCACTTCTTCTTCACTTAACTTCTTATTATTTTCATATACCTCTTGCCACTCGAAATAATCTTCATCGAAATAAACAGCAAATTTAATTTTCACGTTTTTCTTCTCTGTATAATCATAACCAGTAAACTCTACTACGTCATAATCTTTTTCTTTCTTAACAAACTTCCAAGTTGGATTATCAGTCATAATCTCTAAAGTAACCCCTTCACCACTTGAACGAACAACGTTTTTAATATTCGGTTCAGTTGGTAAAAAGGACAGCCCGAGCGCAGCTAACCCAAACACAATCCCGACTATAACCTGTAAACCAATCATACCAGCAATACTTACGCCACCCTTTGATTGTAAGAAATACGCCTTCTCATGATCAGACGAATCTTCTCCCTTACGAAAAACACGAACAGCATGCTTGTAATATAAACGGTTTCCTTGCCATCCAGTAAATATCATCATTCCTAATTGAAGAGCTAAATTAAATGTTACATAAATCCCATCTGGAATATCTATAAAAGGGGGTATAACTATACTAGGTATAGCCAATAACGCAAATATAATAAATAACTTATACATTTTTCGATAAGCTAACCAAAAAGTTGGGAAGAAAAAGGCTACCCAATTCCATGTATTCCCTTGCGCTGGATTTTCTACTTTCCCCCACTTAAAGTCATAATAAGCTGTATTCTTTTGAACAACTTTATGTAATTCTTGTGGAGAAATCGTTTCTTGTAAAACAGTGTCCTTCACGTACATCATCCTTTTCTTATTTCTATATACATTTATTGTATATGCACAAAATGAAGGAATCTAACAAAAAGTACACATATTTCATAAAAATGAAAGGAAATCGAATATATTCCGACAATTATCCGTTTCTTATTTCATTTTACTTTTAAATATATTAAAATAATCATGTATCATATCTTTAATACACTAAGTTAATTATTTTATATATTCACTAAAA
>NZ_JBEUTW010000389.1:0-6632 GCF_040492675.1 Bacillus sp. AP50 | reverse complement strand
ACTATGTAGGCATAGAATCCTTAGAGAAAAGATACTCCTTTTGTTTAATTTTCAGAATAATCAAAATGTGAAATAATAAAAATAGAATTACATTTTAATCTTGTTAATAATTCATTTTGTGAAAATCTTTTGTTGGAAATAAATGACGGAGGGCTCTTATAGAAAGAGTAAAGTGAGTGGTTAGCTATGTGAGGTATGGGGATGGTAGTAGTGTTGGAAATCTTTCATGATACAAAAGATTAAGATTAATAGAGTTTCCAATGCTACATGGGAATTTAAGAATCAATTTGTTTCAAAAAATAATATTAATAATGGGGAGATGTAATATGAAACGAGGGAAATTTGGAAAGATTCTTATTGGAACGTTAACAGTTGGAATGTTATTGTCTCAAGGAATTCCATATAACGTATTAGCGGAAGAGGTAAATACATCTACTTTAACTGGAATTGATGATGCAAATGCTATCTTAAAAGGTCTTACAAAGGAACAACGTAATGCCTTAAAAACGTTAGATACAAAACCAGGTTTTGTTATTTCGCCAGGTATCAATACAACAAGTCCTAATAATGTGAATGTGATTATAGAATTTAAGCAAGCGCCTAGCAAAATAGAGGTATTAAAACAAGCGGCTAAAGGGAAAAAATTAGCTCTTTCAAATGCGGAACAAAAGGTAGAGGCATCACATAAAGGATTTAAAGCAGAGCTTGAGCAGCTTCAAAAGAATAAAGAGAAAGGGACAAATGTAAAATCTGCAAAAATAACAAGAGAATATAAGAATGCTTTTAATGGTGTAGCGATTTCTTTACCAGCAAATATGATCGAAGACTTAGTTCGTACCGGTATCGTTAAGCGCGTATGGGAAGATCATGAGGTTAAAATTGATTTGCCGAAAGAAACAACTAAGACTGTTGTTGAACCGAAAATGGCGGATAGTGTACCGCAAATTGGTGTGGACAAGCTGCATGATGAGAAAATAACAGGGAAAGGAATTAAGGTAGGTGTACTGGACACAGGTATTGATTACAACCACCCGGATTTGAAAGATGCATATAAAGGATATCGTGCAAAACAAGGTGAAGATCCAAGTAAAATAGATCCGAACTCCATAAAAGGATGGGACTTTGTTAATAATGATGCTGATCCAATGGAGACAACGTATAAGGATTGGCAAAATTCTGGAGGATATCCAGAGATTTATGAGGGGAGTGCATATTATACATCCCATGGTACGCATGTAGCTGGGACAATTGCTGCAGACAAACAGAATAGTGTGGATTATGCAGTGAAGGGTGTTGCTCCAGATGTAGATTTATATTCATATCGCGTATTAGGCCCATATGGAAGTGGACAAACAAGCGGTATTCTTGCTGCGATTGATAAAGCAGTGAAAGACAATATGGATGTTATCAATTTATCACTAGGTGCGTCTATTAATGATCCTTTATATCCTACTTCTGTCGCAGTGAACAATGCGATGTTAGCTGGTGTTGTTACAGTTGTAGCAGCAGGTAATAGTGGTCCGGAAGAAGGTACCATTGGATCACCTAGTGCAGCGGCACTTCCGATTACAGTTGGAGCCAGTAACGCTGCAATGAAAATCCCAACGTTTTCCGTCGATGCAGGTGATTTACATGTGGATAAGATGATGCTACTTGGAAAAAGCTTTACTGATAAGATTGAAGATTTGAAAGGTCAATCCGTATCAGTTGTATATGCAGGGCTCGGGAAATCAGATGATTTTACAGGAAAAGATGTAAAAGGAAAATTAGCTCTTATCCAACGCGGTGAGATTACATTTGATGAGAAAATTAAGCATGCTAAGGAAGCAGGCGCAAAGGCGGTAATCGTATATAACAATGTAGATGGTGAAATTACAAGTTATCTTGGGGAAAGTACTGCATCTATTCCATCGTTCCGCTTAACAAAAGTAGATGGTGAGAAATTACAAGCAAAAGCTGTACAAGGAGATGTGTCGTTAGCGTTTGGGGAACTAAGTAATATAAAAACAGAGGGAGATCACTTAGCTGATTTCAGCTCCCGTGGTCCTGCAACTAAGACAGATGATATTAAGCCAGATATTGTAGCACCAGGTGTGTCTATTTTCTCAACTGTTCCTGAATATATTAATGATCCAAAAGATGGAGAAAATTATCCGATAGCGTATGGACGTATGTCAGGTACCTCTATGGCAACTCCTCATACTACAGGGGTAGCGGCACTCATTTTACAAGAACATCCAAATTATAGTCCATTTGAAGTAAAAGAAGCACTCATGAATACCGCAGTTGACTTAAAAGAAGAGCGTTCTGTATTTGAGGTGGGCTCAGGACGAATTGATGCATACCGTGCAGTTCATGCAGATATATCAATCGAGGTTGTTGATAAAACATCAAACGTTGTAGGTGATGAAGAAGTAGAAATTGAAGAAAAAACAGGTTCTATTGCATTTGGGTATAAAAATCAAATTGAAAATGGGCCTATTAAAGATAGTCGAAAAGTTTTAATTAAGAACAGCAGTAAAACAGATGGGAAAGAGTTTAAATTAGAGGTGAAATTTTCACCTACAAGTGTAGGTGTGCAAGATGCAGCGAAGAATGGTGTGAAGCTAAACGTACCAGATTCTATTAAAGTAGCTCCTGGTGCATCAGAGGAAATTAGCCCTGAAATTACCATTCCAGAAAACGCTGAATTTGGTAGATATGAGGGCTATATTCATATTTCAAATAAAAACAATGAAAAAGAAGTATATCAAGTACCATTTGCAGTTAAATTCACAGAAAAAGGGATTGCGTCTGTAGATTTACTGAGAGATGCAATGGCAACAGATGCTTCTAAATTCCATCCATTTATGGAAAGACCAAGTTCGCCGTTGACATTTAAATTAAATAGTCCTCTCGAAACCATTGATGCAATTGTAAAGGACCGAACGACAGGGAAGGCATTAGGAGTCGTTGGTACACTTAATGCAAGTAGTCTAACACCGAATGTTGAATATATGATGTTTTCTGGTATGGGAGGGTATGTACTTCCATTCACAGGAGATCTAGCTCATCCAATTGCGGATAAACCTGTTATGTTGCCTGATGGAGATTACGAATTGAACTTCGTTGGATATGATAAAGAAGGAAAATCTTATACAAAAGGCGATAGCATTATCATTGATAATGTAATACCTGAAATGAAATTTAAGGATGTACAACCTGGTATACACGAAGTCAATGATTCTATGTTTAAAGAAGAAGACGGCCAGCGTGCATTATGGGTGCATGGTAATATTTATGATTCTACAGTAGATGCATTAAAGGCAAAAGGCTTGCAATATGATCAAAAAGCGAATCAAATTGTATATTATCAAAACTCAGCCTTCCCATCAGGATGGTTGAATACAATTCAAGCAAATGGTGATTTTAAATTTGGAGTACTTCCAGAGGAAATAAATGAGCCGTTAAATTTAAAATTATTTGGATATGATCTTGCAACTGCAGGGAATATGGCAACTGGATATAAAGATTACGTCTTTGTAAAAGAAGGGACAGAATACGCTGTTCCAAGTTATGACAAAGATAAAATCAAATTAGGAGAGAAAATTACATTAACTTTGAATCTTAATAATGTAAAACAGCTTATGTCAGGTACATTTGAAATTCCTTATTACAAGCAGCTATTTAAATTTACAGATGTGAAACCAAATCCAGCACTTACGGAATATGTAGAACAACATGGATTGAACCTTAAATTAGAAGATCCGAAGATAAGTGAAGCAGGAGCTTGGGAAAACAAGGTGAAAGTTGGCGCATCATTGGAGGGAAAAGAATTTAAAGGATTAGATGGAGATAAACCATTTTTAGATGTTACATTCGAGATGACGAACGATGAATACTTTAATGGTTTGACTGCATTTGGAGTAGATAAGTTCTCTTATACAAAAGTTGGTGCATCAGAAGGCATTGAGATTCCCGCGTTTAAAGATAAATCTTTTGCTATTGTTTCGAAACATTCAACGGTTACAGGATATATTGGCCCGGAAGCTTTCTTGAATGAAGAGGGGTATTTAGGTAAGAAAGACTATACAAAACTAGGAGCAAAAGTGTACGCAGTTGGCAAGGATGGAAAGAAATATACAGGAACGATTGGTGATAACGGGCAATTTGAAATTCATAGTGTTCCAGTAAGCGATAAAGAATATGATATTTTCGTAGAAATGCCAGGTCATTTAAATAGTAAATTAACAACAAAAATAGGGAAAATGCAGGATGGAGAATTAGTGGGACAAAACTTTAGAGCTGACATGGATGATAACCTTGCAGGTGATGTAAACGGCGATAAAATGGTAGATATTCAAGATGCTAGAATAGCAGCTTTATCGTATGGAAAAGGAAAAGTATCTGTAAAAGATGGAGATATAAATCAAGATGGTGTTGTAGATGAAACGGATGTTCGTTTAATTGAGAAAAACTTCTTGAAAAAGGGCCCAGATGCTAAAGGAAACGAGAAACCGAAAGAAAATGTAGGGCCAGTGACGTTAGAGAAAATTTTACGCTCTATCGGTTTAGAACCAAAAAAATAAGTGGACAAACTTCTAGAGTAAATAAAGGCATCAGACAATGGATATTAAATGAAATGGATTGGTTAACAAATGACCGGTAATGATTTACGGTAACATTACCGGTCATTTTAAGAGTCATAGTCGTTTGGGTACATGAAGTAACTAGTTTAAAGTAAGTTCGCTTTCATTATGGGACAAGGAAGTTGCTTAATTATTATTGTTGTTTGTGGGATGGAAATAAGGTTTGTAGTTTAAACTTTAACAATAGGGGGACTTGTGAAATGGGTATGAAGAAAAAACTTGGTATGGGTGTTGTAACTGCAGTGCTTGGCTTATCCTTAATTGGCGGGGGAACATATGCATATTTTAGTGATAAGGAAGTATCACAAAACACGTTTGCAGCGGGTACTTTAGATTTGAGTGTGAATCCAGAAGTTGTTATTAATGTCGACAATCTGAAACCAGGTGATGAAATGGAACGTGGTTTTCAATTAGTAAACAAAGGAACCTTAGCAATAGGAGATGTGAAACTCCTGACAGATTACAGTGTAATCGATGCGAAAGGGGATAATGGAAATGCTGATTTTGGTGATCATATCCGTGTTGATTTCTTGTGGAACTTGGATAAAAATGAGGTTCCAATTTGGTCTACTACATTATCTGAATTAAAGGTAGCTACGCAAAATGGAAATATTCCTAATCTTGTAAAGAACGGTATTGTAGATCGAGAAGGAAATGGACTTGCTCCAGGTGATGATGATACATTTTATGTAATGTTTACATTCGTAGATAACGGTGAAGAACAAAATGTATTTCAAGGAGATGCGTTGAAATTAAATTGGACTTTTAACTCCATGCAAGCAAGCGGTGAAGAAAAGTAAGTGTAATAATTTGTATACTATATGTGTGAGACATATCGTATACAAATGAAGGCGTTTATCCTCAATGGTAAAACTCCTTATAAAAATATGGGTGAAAAACTTGATGATGATTTCCCTTTTAAAACACATCGTAAACATATTTTGCGATGTGTTTTGTTGTAAGTTGGAGAGTACAGAAATATTAAATGATTATCCAGCTTTTGAGATACTTTGAGGGAATTTAGCACCTTACGCTAGCTTAGCAGCTTTCCTGTCCCCTTTATCCCCAAGAAGACGTAATCCAGTTATGATGAGCATACATCCTCATACGCGAAATTGAAAGTAACAACTAGTGCATGCTCACAAAACTTTTCATCCTATGGCAGAGAAGTTCTAGAAAATCAAGAACACCCTGCAGAGAATAAGCTGAGGGACTTACTGGCTCATGTAAAAGAGAAGTATATGAAAGTGAAGGGCTAAATTTTAAAATTCTAAAAAGGGTGAATGGATGATGTTAGGGATAGGGTTGATTGTATTAAGTATTTTACTTGTCAGCATTGTATTTTTACCATGATGCTTTATTCCAAGTGAGACAGAAAACATGTAGTATTTTTATTCGTAATCATCCAAAAAAGAAAGAGGGATATTTGTTACAATCACGGCATTGTAGAAGAAATAGAATAAAAGAGGAAAATATATACTGTTACAAATTAATATTCCATGTGTTTTTTGAACATACATTACTTATCTTTAATGTATATATTGAATATATAAATATATTGTGTTATGATGTGAATTAGAAACTCGCGTGTTTCAAATACAACATTTTTATCTTTTTGATGGCCTCTTATCTTTCCGTAAGAGGTCCTTTTTTTATCCCTCCGTATTGTATAGCCGCTAAAATACTATGAAAAGATACTAGAGACTACTACACTGTGATATCCTCTAGTATTTTTTCTTTATCTATATTATCTATTGTTAGGTAAACGACGAATTAGTACTTTTTGTATAATTTTCACAAAATAACTTTGAATCATTATTTATTTCAATATAAAGTAATGAAAGGACATATTTGACTATCGTCTTTAATTTTTCCGACAGCAAGTAAAGTTAGCATGTTTAATGCATAATCAGACGCCTGTAAATGAGCATTACTATTTAAATTTTTACCAGAGAGTAATTTAGTTAATTAGTAGAAAAAGGAAGGGGCCTATTTGGCTCCTGT
>NZ_JBEUTW010000388.1:0-4930 GCF_040492675.1 Bacillus sp. AP50 | reverse complement strand
GATATATTGATTGCATAATCTAGGAGATCAGAAATATACATTTCTTTTTAACAGGAGTAATACATACATTATTATTCTCTATAAAATGGGAGCTCTTCAAAAAACTTTATTGAAGTTAGTTGAAGGGAAACCGACAATCTCCATAATTCAATGATGATATAAAATCATTGAATTATGGAAGTTGTCGGTTTTTTTTATGGGAAAAAACGATGCACTAAAAAGAGTGAATGAAAATTGAAATTTAAAAAAACATCTTAATTAAAAGGAATTTTATAGGTTATTTTCGCTTAGAAGGGAGTATTTAACATGTTAATTTCGCTGAGTTCATCAACACTGTTAACATTATTTTTTATGGCGCTTAGTGCTTCTTGGCTAAGTGGATTATTGTTTTTAAATGCAAGGATGCCTTTACGTTTTGTTCATATCCATATTGGTATCGCTGCTTTGCCTTCATTGATTTCTTTACTCGCACTTGTTAATAACAATGGAGATAGAGTTGTGGGGCCTTGGCATCTAGATACTTTAGCTTGGTTAATGGCTTTCTTTGTTCTTACAATTGGTTTAATCATTCAGCGTTTTTCTGTACGTTACTTAATGGGAGACCGCTCATATCGAAAATATTTTTTACTTTTTACATTTACTACAGGTGTATCTTCGGTTGCATGGTTAAGTGATGATCTTCGTTTCATGATCATTTGTTGGGGAGCAACGCTTATAGGATTGGTTCTACTCATAGGGCTAAATAAAGGGTGGAAAGTAGTTAGTGAAGCAACTAAAATCTCTGGCTATTTATTTACAATAAGTTGGATTGCGTTGTTATCAGCTATCATTTGGCTTTTTCAAATAACAGGACAGTGGCAATTAACATCAGTTTTAACGAATGAAAATGTAGCGCTACATGGAACATTGGAGAGAACAGGAATTAACTTATTAATTATATTAGCGGTGATGATTCCAGCAGCACAATGGCCTTTTCAAAGATGGTTAATTGAGTCTGCTGTTGCTCCAACTCCTGTTTCAGCTATTATGCATGCGGGTTTAGTAAATGCTGGCGGTATCATGTTAACTAGATTTTCACCTCTTTTTCATGATGATATTGCACAAATCATTTTACTTATTTTCTCTAGTATTTCTGTCTTAATCGGAACAGGAATTAGTTTAGTCCAAGTTGATTATAAACGTCAGCTAGTAGGTTCAACTATTGCACAAATGGGATTTATGCTTATTCAATGTGCATTAGGCGCTTATTTAGCGGCTATTATTCATTTAATTTTACATGGTTTGTTTAAAGCTACACTGTTTTTACAAGCTGGTTCTTCAGTGCAACGTTTTGGGATAGTGAATCAGTCTAATGAAAAGATGTCAAATTTATGGATTATAGTCGGGCGTGTTTTAGGCTTATTTATAGCAATTACTTTCTGGTTTATGACTTCTGGAGAGGGGTATCAACTAGTTAGTGCGTTAATCTTAGGCTGGTCACTATACTTTTCATGGAAACAGCTTGTTGTTTTTGGAGAGGGAAGAATGGGACGAATTGCTGGCGTAATTGTTTTGATTGGATTTTCTCTCATTTACTTTACCGTTCATAATTCTCTTTATAAATGGTTGCATACTGACATTTATCAAAGTGTTCAACCTTCAGCTCCAGCCGTTATCTTTGTTATATGTATTTTACTATTTAGTAGTGCTATTAGTACTTTCGTTACTCGTAATCAATCTTCTACTTTATTCGCTGTACTTTATCTTTGGTTAGTTCGAGTAGGTGAGGCGAGAAGAAAATCAGTAGAAAGTCACCCAAGCTATCTGAAACATTATGTATCAAAGGGAGGTAATTCGTGATGAGCATATCGTCAATATTAAAGAAAGATACAAACATTGATATACAAAAAAATAATATAAATGATTTAGTTGCATCTGCTAGCAGAGTTATTGCACCACTTTGGCCTATCTCTACGTTTGCAGCTCACCATCCTTGGATGGGACTTGAAAAGCAATCATTTGATCAAGTTGCAAATTGGTTAAAAGAAATTCGTAATGTGGATATGTATCCTAGTGCCTCCATGATTCATTCGGCAAAAGCGAAAGGTGAGATTGAGGAATCATTTTTACAAATGAGTTTGTCTCGTTGGCTTGATTCACAATCTTTTCATATTCCGCGAGAGAAAGCAGAGCGATTTTGTCAAGCAGCTTTAAAATTAGAAAGAGTACCTTCTAGTCTATTATCATCGCCAGAATTAAATAAACTGGCAGACGAAATGAGTTATATAAATACAGGGAGTATGAAAGCCTCTGTTATGCAGCCAATAAGTTCGCTTATAGAGAATCAAAATAGTGAAAACCTATCTGATATTCTTAATTATCATATCATTAAATGGTGTAAATTATATCTTGATGACTCCGGATCAAGTTGGACGATGCCAAATCGAGAGAAAGGTTTTTATCGTGCATGGCAACACCTTATTACATTTGATCCAGCGCTCAGTAAAAATGAGCGTAAAGTTTTAAAAGATTGGCCACAAGATGCCGAAGTAGCTTTAGCGAGAGCGTTATTTGAACTAGGAATTTCTGAATCTAACATACAAGCTTATTTTGAAGGGCACTTACTTTCTTTACCTGGGTGGGCAGGAATGATACGATGGCGCTCACAACAATCAATTCAGGAACAGGGGCTTTTAATAGAATATTTAGCAGTTCGAATTTCTATGGAGCTGGCTATTGCAAAACCTTATTTACCTTTAAAAAATCAAAAGGTTGAGAAAAAAGTTTCGATCGTCCCACTTATAGCTTCTTGGATCTATTGGGGGAATATTTCAACACGGGAATGGTCACAAATGTCTGCAGCTGAACAAAGCGAATTGTTAGCATTTGCATATCGTTTTGATGAAAATATTCGCAGGAAACTTTGGCTGGAAGCTTGGGAACAAACGCATGCAGAGCAATTAAGGGAGAAGATTGCTTCTAAACAGCGTGTAACTAATGATAAAAAGCATGTATTAGCTCAATTAGCATTTTGTATTGATGTACGTTCAGAACCGTTTCGTCGCCACTTAGAAAAACTAGGTCCGTTTGAAACGTTTGGAATAGCTGGTTTCTTTGGGTTACCAATTGCGACTAGTGAACTAGGTAGTAATGACAGCCATCCTTCTTTGCCAGTTATACTGAAACCGAAGCATCAAATAAAAGAGCTTACAGATGAAAATGAATTTAAATCTTATGAGCAACGTAAGAGGGTAGGCAGTTCGGTGCGTTATACATTTAAAACGATGAAACAGAACGTACTGACAAGTATGGCGCTACCTGAGTTAAGTGGTCCTTTACTTGGTCTACAGATGGTGACAAGAAGCTTTGTCCCAAGAGGAGTTGGTGGTTTCATTCGTAAACTTCGTAAAACTATGTTACAAAAACCTGATACAACATTCTCGCTTAATTATGTTCATGACACAAAAGGTGAGATACCTATCGGTTTTACGAAAGAAGAAAAAGTGAACTATGTGCGTCAAACTTTAAAAATGGTGGGACTGACAGAAAAATTTGCTCCTTTAGTTGTAATGTGTGGACATAGTAGTCAAAGTACGAACAATCCTTATGCGGCAGCACTTGAGTGTGGTGCTTGTGGAGGCGCAGCAGGGGGATTCAATGCAAGAGTTTTCGCTACTTTATGTAATCTTCCAGAAGTAAGAGAGGCGTTGTCTGCTGAAGGCATTAACATTCCTGAGGATACCATTTTTGCAGCAGCTGAACATAAAACAACAGTGGACGAATTGGAATGGATTTACGTCCCAGAACTTTCGAAAATTGCGCAAGAAGCGTTTGATTGTATCGAGACGATTATGCCAAATGTGAGCCAACATGCAAATAGAGAACGTTTAACGCAATTACCTAATTTTAAAACGAAAATAAAAAATCCGAGTAAAGAGGCGCATCGATTTGCAGAAGATTGGAGTGAAATACGTCCAGAATGGGGATTAGCGCGTAATGCATCTTTTATTATCGGAAAGCGTGAATTAACTCAAGATTGTGACTTAGAAGGTAGGGCTTTCCTTCATAATTATGATTGGAAACAGGATGAAAGTGGCGATATATTAGCTAACATTATTGCAGGACCAGGAACAGTTGCACAGTGGATAAATCTACAATATTACGCATCAACTGTAGCTCCTCATTATTATGGTAGTGGAAATAAAACAACCCAAACCGTAACGGCGGGTCTCGGTGTTATGCAAGGGAATGCTAGTGACCTGTTGCCAGGCTTACCTTGGCAATCGGTTATGCAGTCAGATAGTGAGACGTATCATTCACCACTTCGTTTACTAATTGTCATTCAAGCACCTATTGAATATATAGAACGTTTGTTAAATAATGATTTCACATTTCGAGAAAAAGTCCAAAATGGATGGGTTAGACTTGCAAGTGTTGATCCAGAGGGACGCTGGAAAAATTGGTAACAATTATTATTGTTACTAGCTTAAAAGTTTCATAAATACAATAATGAAGAAGGAGTGCTCCATATGAATTCAAAGAATAAAAAAGTTTTATTATTAACAGACATTGAACACGGAATAGAGCCTAGTATCCAACAAGTAACTAACATTCAACAAGAAAACATGTTGACTATACACAGCTATGATTCTGTAATTGTACATCCTTATGGAGATATAATGAGATCTATTATTATTGCTATTTATCAAGAAAATGTTAAAGAAATTTTTGTTGTCGGAATAGAGGATAAAGAAACTTCTTCAGTTAATCTACAAACTCAACGTGATTTCATAAAAGATAATATAGAATTAGACTATCTCTTTAAAAATTGCATGCCTGAATTTTCAAGTGGTAGCCTTAATCAATGGCTGAGTGGACAAAAAAATGTTAGTGAAAATATTGAAAAGAGTATAGATATGATCCGTCATCATCCATTAGTACCTTCTGATAT
>NZ_JBEUTW010000387.1:0-3655 GCF_040492675.1 Bacillus sp. AP50 | reverse complement strand
TTTAGAGAATTTCAATACTAAATTAGAGTAATTTCGGAGGAGGCTGAAGAATGGAGAATCAATGTGCGGTATTAGTGTAAAGAATTGATAAGCTAATTAAAACAGTTGCGGAACAACAAGACCAGATCAATAATTTATCGCGTGAAGTAGGAAATTTAAAGACTCATGTGAATTTTCTAGAAGTGCAGGTGAAATAAAGATGAAACTAAATAAACAAGAACAAACAGTTGTTGTCGGTCATTTAATCAACAAAGTTATTGGGGGTGGAATTAGTTAAACAACACATTGAGCCACAGAAATTAGAGAAGGCTATAGTTTTACATACAATGCTGTAACACATGGTTTCTTCCATAAATATTTTCCAGAAGATGTAGCTGATTTAGCTGCTGAGATCATAGATAAGAATCCGATTGATATATTATGGGAAAACATAACGATTCAATATACGGCTATTATCAGGGCACAGCAATTAATGTTCGTTAAATATCAAGAAGATACGACGAAAGAACTACGTAAGAATAAAGTTACTGAGAGTGGATTCGAAGAAGAATGGAAAATTCAATTCGGTTGGGACAAACATGCTACTTTTTTAAAGCCCAATCAAGGGCGATGAGCACATTATCTTCTCTTATTAGGGGTACCACCCCATCGCTATCAAGCTACATTTTAACGAAAATATACGCTAAGCAAATTCCAACATAAAGCGAGCCGAATTTTCTACTCTTAAGAAAAATTTCGGTTCGTTTTATGGTTTCATGACAAGTTGTTTACTGAACAATAAAGTTCTTTATTGGAACAGGCTACTTTCTTCAACAATCGGGCCAGATTGTTGAAGAAGAAATATAATAAAAATGCTTATGATTGTTTTATTAAACGAATTAAACCGCAAAAAACAAGAAGAATTCCCCCCCCTTTACTAGTACACTAAATCCTATAAAGGGGGGAGATCATGAACAATAAAGCCATTGGATTATTTCAAGGAATTGCGTTATACATTTCAGCTATTCTAGGATCAGGTGTCCTTTTTTTATCGGGGGTAACGGCCTCAATAGCGGGCCCTGCATCTATTGTATCCTGGTTTATCGTTATTATAATTAGTTTTCCGCTTGCTTATTCCTTTGCTAGTTTGGCACGGATATATCCTGATTCCGGTGGAGCAGCAACCTTTGTTAGAAATTCTTTTGGATATCATCTTGGCAATATCGTTGGGTGGTTTTACTTTGTAACAGCAGCAGTTGGTCAAACGATTGTATCTTTAACTGGTGCTTTTTACGTCAGTCAGGCATTTGGATTTTCGCATTTTGAAACAATTTTAATTGCCGTCTTTATTTTGGTAATTGCAGGTGTTTCCAATTATTACGGCGTAAATGTTAGTGGTAAAGTTGCATTGATTTTAAGTTCCTTATTACTGATTCTTTTAGCGTCAGCTGTATTTGTGGCGTTTCCAAGAATACAATGGGGAAATTTTACTCCCTTTGTTCCAAATGGATGGTTTTCTGTCGGGAACGCTATAACGGTTATCTTTTGGTCATTTTTCGGTTGGGAGGCGATTTGTAATCTGGCTGAGCACTTTAAAAGGCCAGAAAAAGATATTGTCAAAGGAGCAGTTATTAGTGCAGTTGTCATTGGATTATTATTTTTAGCGCTAAGCCTTGTCACTATTGGAACGGCCACGTATGGCAGTCAAGAAAGCAACCTGTCTCCTATTGGTGTTATAATGGGAGATACAGTAGGCGGGGGTGCCAAAGTCGTTACAGCTGTTTTAGCTTTAATTATTTGTACAGGGACAGCGAATGCTTTTGTAGCCAGCCTAACGCAATTAGGATATTCATTAAGCAGAGATGGTGCTTTCCCAAAATTTTTCTCAAGGCTGCATGCAACTACTCAAATTCCAAGACAGATGGTATTGTTTGTTATCTGTTTTTCGGTAGCAGGTGTGTTAGTGACAAAAGCTTTGTCACTAACGTTTGATGATATTTTGTTTATACCGACTTCTCTTGGGATTCTAGTTTATGTTCTTTCAATGGCAGCAGGCGTTAAATTATTTAGGAAGAACACACGGGCATGGTGGGCATCGTTAATCTCTTTCATTTTATGTTTGCTGGTGATTCCATTTTTTCAATTGTATATATTTGTTCCGTTAATTGTCGTGGCTATATATGCGATTTATATGATTTTGAGTAATAAGATTTTCGCCTACAAGGGAGGATTAAATTCTAATGAAGGATCAAAATAACCTTTCCAGAGATACCATGTGGAAAGCAACAGTATCATGTGATTCAGCGTATGACGGGATATTCTTTTACGCAGTCAAGACAACTGGAATTTTCTGCCGGCCTTCTTGCAAGTCTAAGGTTCCTAATTATGAAAATGTATCCTTTTTTTCAAATGCGCACGAAGCTCAAAGGGCAGGCTATCGCCCATGCAAAAGATGCCGATCAGATCTAAATATAAAAATATACGACCCGTTCGAATGCGTTTTGGAAGATACTATGCGATTGATAAAAAATAATTATGTTCAAAACATGTCTTTAAATGAAATTGCATCAAGGGTAGGAGTTAGTCGTTTTCATTTAAATCGGATTTTCAAAGAAAGAACAGGGTATACTCCTCGAATATATTTAGAAAGGATCAGAGTTAAGAAAGCAAAGGAACTTCTCTTGACAACGGTCTTTAATAGTACAGAGATTGGTTATCAAACAGGCTATCAAAGTGTATCTAGCTTTTATAATGCATTTAAAAGAAATACAGGATTTTCACCGAGTCAATTCCGTGCTTTCCATAGTGGAAATACCGTAAACCAAGAACTTGACTGAATTCACGTTCTTTAACAAAAGATAGCATGAATTAACAAGAGTGCTTTGTACTCATCGTATTTTTTGATAAATCATTACTGATTGATTAAAAGTAAACAACTTTGTATTGAACAATAATAAGCCATTTTTTCTCTGTTATAGAATTGTAAGCTTTTTAATTCAATCCTCAACAAACGGGCAGGATTATTGAACAAGTTTTATGAACTTTAGTGGTAGCATCATTAGTGAAATGCTTTATAACAACTAATTAAGGAGGGATAGAATATGAGAAATAACTTTCAAATCGTTGCGTTACAAGAGAAGGAGTTTAATAACCTATTTCTAATGAATGAAGAAGTATTAAAAAGTATCGGGGCAGTCAAAATAATAGCAAACAAAAATCCTGGATATCCTTGCAGGATAAGTTTGAAGGATGCAGAGGTAGGAGAAGAGGTAATTTTACTGAATTACCAATATCATAGTGTTAATTCGCCTTATAAAGCAAGTGGTCCTATATTTATACGAAAGGGAGCAACTACTGCTAAGCTAGATGTAAATGAAATTCCGCATATGTTACATCATAGGTATCTATCTGTACGCGGCTACAATGCTGACTCAATGATTGTAGAAGCAAGGGTTACAGAAGGTGTAAATTTAAGAGAAAATATAGATGAAATTTTTGATAATAAAGAAGTAGAATATATTCACATTCTTAACGCTAAACCAGGATGCTATAACTGCCTTGTTAATAGAGTGTGAAAAAATTGAAAATGCAAACTTCTATTATCCTATAAGGGGTACCACCAATCGCTATCAAGCTAATTCAACAAAATCCCCCCTAAAATGAAAAAATACGCTAT
>NZ_JBEUTW010000386.1:0-8699 GCF_040492675.1 Bacillus sp. AP50 | reverse complement strand
TTATGGGTTATTATTTTTTTCGTTGTAAAAGGCACGATTTCTACACTTTTAATCGTTACAGGTGCTAAATATTTTGATTTATCATTTATGCAACTTATCTTATTAATTCTGACCTTATTAGTGATTTCTCTAATAAGCCGAAAATTGCTGTATAGACATAAACAAAACAAAAAGCAAAAAGAGCTAAATATATAATGGAGCCCCAGAGACCTTTGGATTTCTGGGGTTTTATTTTGATAGTTTTTTCGCATGTATATCAATTTAACAGAATAGGTTGTCCAAAATGATAAAATCGATGATGTTTAAAATGCGTCAGTTATTTTTAATAACGATTGATACCCGTATTTCTACAATCTATATAAATGACTCAAGCTTCGCATCTTATGAATTCCCTGATGTGCTAAACCTAAGCAAAGTAATGAACTATCTTAAGGAAGAAAGTTGAGTTAGCTAATCGCATATATTTTATTGAAAGGATGTGATTGAATTATGGAACGGCCGAATTGGGGAATTGGAGGATTAGTATTCGTTGGCTGTATGTTTCTTGGTGGAGGAGTGGGATCTATGTTAGGTAATGCCCAAACTGGATGGCTAATAGGAATGGGTGTTGGATTTCTTGGGATGGCTTTAACGAGACTGTTCAGAAAATAATGTAACTGAAATTCTTCTTCCTGAAAATAATTCATGGAATAAGTGCTCTATAGATTATAGTTAGAAACTTTTCATTTGTATTAGTTTTTTTATAAATTTCTCCATACATAGATACGATTCTCAAGTCGGAGGATGACACCTTAGGGTGTCTTTTTTATGCTCTTTAAAAATGTTTTACCATATAATAGCTGAGTTTTGCTTTCAGTCTCCGATGCCCATTAAGCATAAAATAAAAATTCTGCACCATTTAAACTCTGATAACAATTCATACGATTAAGAATAATTGAGTTAATAGCTTTCGGTAGATCGCCATCATTTTTTTATAATAGATTAGATTCATTGCCGTTTCAGACCTATGTATGAATTCATAATCTAATAGTAAAAGGAGGAATGATTAAAGGTATGGCGGTTAATGAGGAATCAATTTGTCAACAGTTTGCAAGAATCATTGGCGGTCAAGAAGGATTCGCCGGTGGGAAATGCGTGGCAACAATAAACCGAGATGAAATACGAGCAACAATCTTGGGAAAACGTTTTAGAGTAACAACTTCCTTTTCATTCGAATCACGAGACAATAAAACTGGACGGGCATTATGCCTAGGCCGAGTAGCACTCTTACAAAAAGAAGTCACTGAATTTGTGGCGACAATTATTAAACAAGGAATAATCGTTTCGTCTATACACAATGAGTGGTTATGTGATGTTCCAAATTTAATTTACGTTAATATCGAAGACGTTGATGATCCACTAAATTTTGCAAGAAAAGTGAGAAGAGCGTTATGCACGTAATCAATTTCTTTAGTTAAACGAGTCATTATATTAAATTGAAAAGTTCAGCGTGTTGGATGGTTTTATAAAACGAAAGAAGGTGTTTCATATTTGGAATGCCTTTTCTTTATGTTTTCGTTACTAATGTGGGTGGTTAACTGATTATATGCTGTTTATCTTGCAACAGCAAGAACTGGACGAGGTATCTTTAAAGGTGTTTGACTGTCTATAGATACCGTATTTTATCAAATGTTGTTAGCATATCATAAAACGATAAGGGAAAAATCGCCTTCATACCAACCAATCAAAATCTTGAGGTACTATTCTTTATGTTGTAAGGTTCCACTATTATTTTCATCAATTACTCAACGTATTGCTTCGATGTTTTCTGGAGTCATTTTAATAAATCCTTGCTTTTCATGAGATAATACTTTTTGATGAGTCATTTTGTGCATGGCATTGATTATATGACGATTAGAATTGAGGTCAAGTATTACCTCTTCACCTTTAATTCTATCAGTCTGCTTTTCCTTAACTCCTGATTATATTAGCTTCAATAACATATGATCATTCTTAAGAATGTCATTGAAATGTACGAATAGATGTTAGTGCAGCAAAATAAATTGTGTTATGATATGAGGAAAGATAAAGCTATGTAACGGAGGGAATAACATGCCGCATGTTGTGTTTCGTGGAATTACTACTGAACAATTAAAAAGCATAAGCAAGCCATTAGTAGAAGAACTCGCAGATATCTGTGAGTGTGGTACGGATAATTTCACCTTGGAACTACCAAGTTCTACGTTTGTATTCAATGGAGAAGAAATAGAGGCGTTTCCTCTTATTGAAGTGAAATGGTTCGAGCGTGGACAGGAAATTCGTGATCGATTTGCCAAGGCCATTACTACATATGTAATGGATTTTGGACTTCCAGAAGTAGAGGTTGTATTTACAGTTTTCACAGAATCAGCCTATTATATTAACGGGAAGCATTGTGCAAGTTAGAGTTATTAGAAAGATTTTTATAACACTAAGAAAAGAAATAGGAGAGGATATCCCATTTCTTTTTATTCCTATAATAAAATATGTTTCGTTAAAAACAAGGGCCGGAATTCCGGCTCCTTTTCTATCCTAAAGTCTTACTTTATCTCTCCGTCTCAAAAAACTCAATCCATTCTCCATCAGGACCAGCGAAGAATATGTAACGTGTTCCATCTGGTAATGTTTCGATTTCTTCTCCTAGTAAAAAGGTTACTGCGTGTTTCTTCAGTCTTTCGATCTCATCCCCTAATGAATCCACTTTAAAGCAAATGTGATGTACTTTTCCTTCTGCCGGAAGAGAAGAGTTGTAGCCTTCAATGAGTTCTAGTATCGTTTCTTTTGATTCTTCCACACCTAAAAAAGCGAGTTTTAAGTCTGGATTCGGATGACCCATACGTTTCATGAGCTGTAAGCCGACTACTTTTTCATAAAATGAAATAGATGTTTCTAAGTTTGCAACCATAAGTCCTACGTGTTCAATTCTTCTAACTGGCATGTAGATTCCTTCTTTCTGAAAATTATATACAATATATTATTGAAAATTAAGAAAATAAGCAAGATAAAAACCTTACAAATTTTAGCGTGTTATATGGTATAGTGAGAAAGTATGTTTGGGGAGAAGGAAGGAGATTATACGATGAATACAACTACTCAAACTCCTTCATTATCGGAAACGATGAAAGAGTGGCATTATGCATTAGCATATGAAATTAAACATTGGAAAACGATAGGTGGTAGTAAAATTTCTATCATGAATGGTCGTTTTTTATATACAGATTATGAAAGTACAGTATACGTATTTCAGCTTATTTCGGAAGTAAGCTTACCTGAAGGTTCACCCATTCGAATTGAGTTTGATGGTGAGGAAGCGACAGGAGAAGTATTGTCTGTACATGGATTAGAAATAGAACTGAAATTAAATGATTATATACAAGGTGAAATACGAGAAGCTGTTTTATATAGTGAACCGTGGCAACTTTTAGAGCAACTACAAGAGAGGTTGAAAGAAGCACGTAAAGATAAGCTGAAACGTAATCGTATAAAGCGTCTTGTTGATGGGACGAGCAGTCCGAAACATATTGAGAAGATGAAAAATCCAAAAAATGAACTGGCATATCGTTCGTTTTATAATCCGACAACGTACGTATGGGGACCGCCGGGAACAGGGAAGTCTTACAATTTATCACGTATTATTTCGGCTCATTATCAAAAAGGAAAATCGGTACTTGTGTTAGCTCATAGTAATGCGGCAGTAGACGTATTAATGAGTGAAGTAACGAAGCAAATTGAGAAGAAAAAGAAATGGACGCCTGGTGAAATTGTTCGTTACGGTTATAGTCAACATGAACATATACGAAATCATGAAACGTTACTTGCGTCGAAGTTAGTTGAAACGACGAACGGATCTTGGGGTGAGGAAAGACTCTATTTAGAAGAGACACGACAAGATCTTCGTGAAAAAATCTTATCGTATAAAGCAACATCTGCTGATAAGAAGCGTATACAAGAGATTGAAAGTGATCTTCGAAAGCAAAAGGCTAAAATTAAAGAAGTAGAAAAAGAATATATTGAAAATGCAAAAGTAATCGGCGCAACTTTATCAAAATGTGCCATTGATTCACTTATTTATGAGTGTACATTTGATTTAGTTGTTGTAGATGAAGTAAGTATGGCATATGTTCCGCAAATTGCATTAGCTGCTTCACTTGGAAAACGTATCGTCGTTTGCGGTGACTTTTTACAGTTACCTCCAATTGCGATGGCAAATCATGAACTCGTTCGCAAATGGCTTGGGGAAGATATATTTTACCATGTTGGGATTGTTGAGTCTGTTAATAAATCAGAAGCACACCCAAACCTATTTATGTTGCAGGAACAAAGACGTATGCATGCGGATATATCGAAGTTTACGAATTCGTTTATTTATAAAAATAGAGTATACGATCATCCGTCTGTTTCAGAACGTAAGGAACTTGCGAAACTACAACCGTTCGCAAATGAGGCGAGTGTTTTATTTGATACGAGCCAAATGGGAGCTTTTTCGTTAAAAGATGCTGCTTCTGGTTCACGTTTTAACATTATGTCTGGTTTAGTAGCAATGCAAATGATGTTAATCGGATTGTTAGATGGTGTGCAATCAATTGGTATTGTGACACCTTACAGGGCGCAGTCACGCTTTTTAGCGACGTGTATTAGAGAAATGTTGCAGAGAACGAAATATCAAAACATACCAGTTTTAGCGGCGACAGTTCATAAGTTCCAAGGTTCTGAAAGAGATATGATGATCTTTGATACGGTTGACAGTTATCCGCAAGAACGACCTGGCGTATTATTCTTTGATCACAAAAACCATCGCCTCGTCAATGTAGCAGTGACAAGGGCGAGAGGGAAGTTCATTCAATTATCAGATTGCCATTATATGCGTAAAAACCTTTCGAGAAAACAAGCGTTATCACAATTAACAGCTCATATAGAACGTCACGGAGATGTGTATGATCGCACGACATCAAGACAATTGTGGGAACGGAAAATTTCGAAACGTTTACGCTGGTTTATGGAAATGAATCTTGAGGAAACGAAAGGGGTATTAAAAGATATTTTAGCCTCAAAACGAAAAATTATTATTTCACTTCCAAGTACAAAACAAGTGGATAAGCGAGTATGGCAAGCGTTAATGCGTACAAATGCGCAAATAACAGTTTATAGTGATGGACCAGTTCCACTGAAAAATGTAAAGTTACAAAGACAAAATAAAGCATTCCCATTCTTAGTAATTGATGATGAAATCTTCTGGGCAGGCGCACCGCTTACATCTCAAATGATGTTTGAAGGTAGTACGGAATTTCCGTACGTATGTGCAAGACTGCAAGCACCTGAGACAATTGGTGTATTAAAAGGATTTTTAGATATTCGGTAAATTCGGATAGGAATTCCTTGACTTTTACTTGGAATGAACTTAGAATAAAAAATAATTTAATATAATTTTATGAAAATTCTTATCACGAGAGGTGGAGGGACTGGCCCTATGATACCTCGGCAGCGGATTCGTTATGAATACTGTGCCAATTCCAGCAAGGTAACTTGAAAGATAAGAAAGAAGCTCATTTTGACTGTATATACAGAAGCCTCTTTCTATCTTTTAGAAAGAGGCTTTTTTATGTGAAAATAAAAGGAGGAAGAAAAATGGGAGCGACAGGAGTAGCGTCACAAAGAAAAACAATTGAAGAGAGTATCGAAAGAAATAAGGAAAAGTACATAGAAACAAGTCATGATATTCATGCGAATCCGGAAATTGGTAACCAAGAGTTTTATGCATCTAGAACGTTAAGTTTATTGCTAGGCAGTGCAGGATTTCAGTTGCAGCACAATATAGCTGGACATGAAACGGGATTTATCGCGCGAAAAAGCTCTGGAAAACAAGGACCTGCAATCGCATTTTTAGCGGAGTACGACGCTTTACCAGGACTAGGTCATGCGTGTGGTCACAATTTAATTGGCACAATTAGCGTTGCAGCAGCAATCGCATTATCAGAAACGCTTGAAGAAATTGGCGGGGAAGTTGTCGTGTTTGGTACGCCAGCAGAAGAAGGCGGGCCAAATGGTAGCGCGAAATCAAGTTATGTAAAGGCAGGTTTATTTAAAGACATTGATGCGGCGCTTATGATTCATCCGAGCGGAAAGACAGCGACAACGAGTCCTTCACTAGCAGTCGATCCACTTGATTTTCATTTTTACGGAAAAACAGCTCACGCTGCAGCTTCGCCAGAAGAAGGGATTAACGCATTAGATGCGGTTATTCAGCTCTATAACGGTATTAACGCACTTCGCCAACAACTCCCGTCAGACGTGAGAATTCATGGTGTCATTACAGAGGGCGGAAAAGCACCTAATATTATTCCTGACTATGCCGCAGCAAGATTCTTCATCCGTGCAGCAACGAGAAAAAGATGCGCGGAAGTAACAGAAAAAGTAAGAAACATTGCACAGGGAGCAGCATTAGCAACAGGTGCAAAAGTAAAAATCCATCAATTTCAAAATGAAATCGATGAATTACTCGTAACAAAAACATATAACGATATCGTAGCGGAAGAACTAGAACTATTAGGTGAAGATGTAAATCGTAAAGAAAGAGTAGGGATTGGTTCAACCGACGCAGGAAACGTAAGTCAAGTCGTACCGACAATTCATCCGTACATTAAAATCGGACCAGATGATTTAATTGCACATACGAATGAATTTAGAGAAGCAGCACGTTCAGAACTTGGAGATAAAGCATTAATTACATCGGCAAAAGCATTAGCAAATACAGCGTATCGATTAATTACGGAAGAAGGGTTGTTAGAGAAGGTGAAGGAGGAGTTTAGAGAGGCGCAGAGGAATCAAGGGTAAGGGGATTAAGGTGCTTTTTTCGAATAGAGATCTAATTCATAAGTAGAGATATAAAAAAGAACATTGAAATATCAATGTTCTTTTTTTGTTTACTAATCATTGATTTCATTGGCTTTTCTCATAAAGGAAAAACTTTTACTGTTAGCCGGGGATAATACGTATCCCTTTATTAGAACGACAATTTCTCCTCAAACTCACTCTTTAAAACAATTAAAGGAGACGATAATCCAAATTGCATTAAAGAGTCTAAAAATGTAGCGAGAGAATCCATCGAATCGCTCATGACCTTCATCATATAATTAAATTCCCCGCTAATTCGGTATAAATCTGTTACTTCAGGAGCGGCATTACAAAATTGAATAAAATCAGAGCATTGGCTCGTTTTAAACATGATGAATGCTTGAATGTTTTTATTAATTTTTGCAGGCTCAAATTTCGTTCGATAAGCCGCTATAACTCCTTGATCTTCAAGCTTGTTAATACGTTCTTTTACAGCAGGTTGCGTCATGGATATAATTCGTCCTATTTCTGAAACAGAAATTCTCGCATTTTCATATAACAGGTTCATAATTTTATGATCGATTTCATCCAATTTTACAGCGTTTTGCATTGTGTAGCCTCCTTGTTATGTTTTCTAAAGTGAATTGCAAATTATAACTATAATATCATAAGTGAACGAACTAAATTACCTATAAATCTATATTTAAAATGATTAGTATTTGCATGAAAATATAAGTATAGGGTTTATCAAAAGGGAATTTAGGAAGGATGGAAAAAATGAAGAATCTTGATGGGAAAGTAGCATTAGTAACAGGGGCAAGTCGCGGCATTGGTCGTGCGATTGCGATGAGATTGGCAAACGACGGTGCATTAGTTGCGATTCACTACGGCCGAAATAAAATAGCTGCAGACGAAACAATTAGTGAGATTGAATCTAATGGAGGAAAGGCATTCTTAATTGAAGCTGATCTCAATTTAATGGATGGTGTCAAAAAAATAGTAGAACAATTGAAGAATGAATTACAAATAAGAGTTGGTACATCAGAGATTGATATTTTAGTAAACAATGCAGGGATAGGTACACAAGGGACGATTGAAAATACAACAGAAGAAGTTTTTGATGAAATTATGGCCGTAAATATTAAGGCGCCATTCTTTTTAATTCAGCAAACATTACCGTTACTACGAGTAGAAGGGCGCGTTATTAACATTTCATCAGCGGAAGTAAGACTTGGTTTTACAGGGTCCATTGCATACGGTTTAAGTAAAGGTGCACTAAATACGATGACACTTCCTCTAGCTAAACATCTTGGAGAACGAGGTATAACAGTGAATACAATTATGCCTGGATATACGAAGACAGATATGAATGCGAAATTGCTAGATAATTCAGAAATACGAAATTTTGCTACGAATTCATCTGTGTTCGGACGAATAGGGCAAGTTGAAGATATTGCAGATGTAGTAGCATTCCTTGCTTCTTCTGATAGCCGCTGGGTAACAGGGCAGATTATAGATGTCTCTGGAGGGTTTTGTTTATAGGGTCACTTACTCCATAACCAGCAAGCTAATTAAGTAAATTACTAGTTATGAAACGATCCTCGCTTCATAACTAGTAATTTATAGAAAGGTAGGGATGATAAAGAAGTCTATTAAAACGTGATTTTTTCGCTAGGCAATTTGAATAAGGGGGCTATTTTTAATTATTCATAATCTAAAATAATCCAATTTTATTTTACAGTAACATTAAAACAAAATTATTGACCGCGTGGTACAGAAAGGAGTATTCTATTCATGTTATCTTTAAAATGAGAGGAGGATACGATTGAATAAACGCGGCAGACCTCGAG
>NZ_JBEUTW010000385.1:0-9491 GCF_040492675.1 Bacillus sp. AP50 | reverse complement strand
AAGAGACAGCCACAAGATTGGTAAAATTGTGAAGTGAAACCAAAAAAAATTGGTTTCACTTTTTTAAATTAAATAAATAATTTTTTTAAACACTTGCAAAAATAAAATGAATAAGATATATTAAATAACAATAAATGGATGTTTTACAAAAAGCAAAGAAAAGGACACGAGTTATTGGAATCTGGGTGGAACCACGGATATAAGCATATTCGTCCCTATATTTAGGGATGAATATGCTTTTTTGCATTCAATTTCATAATAAGCGAAGAAAAGGACACGAGTTATTTTACCCGGTTATACAGAGAAGGAAGGAAAGCTGAGAACTTCCTAACGCAGAAAAATAACTTACCACCTTAGAGCTGCACTAGGGAAATGAAGTATCTAGTGCCGTGTAAACGACGTTACCGTAAATGAAGCCATTGTATATTTACAATGGGAATCTGGGTGGAACCACGGGTAAAAGCACGCTCGTCCCTATTTTAGGGATGAGTGTGCTTTTTATTATGAAATGGAGAGATGAAAAATGAAAGAACAAATGATTGAAATTAAATTTCCAGATGGTAGCGTTAAAGAATTTGTAAATGGAGTTACTTTAGAAGAAATTGCTGGATCCATTAGCAGTAGTTTGAAAAAGAAAGCAGTCGCGGGGAAAGTAAATGATGGATTATATGATTTACGCCGAAATATTGAAGAAAATGCGGAAGTGGAAATCATTACTATAGATTCAAATGAAGGGGTAGAAATTGCAAGACACTCCGCGGCACATATTTTAGCGCAAGCTGTAAAAAGATTGTATGGTGATATAAATCTTGGAGTAGGACCTGTTATTGAAAATGGATTTTATTATGATATGGATCTTCCAAGTAGTGTAAACATAGAAGATTTACGAAAAATCGAAAAAGAAATGAAAAAGATCATAAATGAAAATATAAAGATAGAACGAGTTGAGGTTTCTCGAGAAGAAGCAGCTAAACTGTTTCAAGAAATGAACGACCGCTTGAAATTAGAACTTTTAGAAGCAATTCCTAGTGGGGAAAGTGTAACACTATATAAACAAGGTGAATTTGTAGATCTATGTAGAGGACCACATTTACCATCTACAGGTTATTTGAAAGCATTTCAATTAACTCACGTTTCCGGTGCATATTGGCGAGGTGATAGTAATAACCAAGTGCTTCAGCGCATATATGGTGTTGCATTCTCTTCTCAAAAAGAATTAGAAGAGTATTTACATTTCGTTGAAGAAGCAGCAAAAAGAAATCATCGTAAGTTAGGCAGTGAGCTTGAGTTATTTATGTTTTCTGAAGAGGCTCCGGGAATGCCGTTTTATTTACCGAAAGGACAATTGATTCGTAACGAATTGGAAGCATTTTTAAGAGAAATTCAAAAAGAGTATAAGTATCAAGAAGTACGCACTCCGTTCATGATGAACCAAGAAGTATGGGAGAGATCAGGGCACTGGGGACATTATAAAGATAATATGTATTTCTCTGAAGTAGATAATAAAAGTTTTGCATTAAAACCGATGAACTGCCCAGGGCACATGCTTATGTTTAAAAATAAATTGCATTCTTATCGTGAATTACCGATTCGTATGTGTGAATTTGGTCAAGTACATCGTCATGAATTTAGTGGTGCGTTAAACGGATTATTAAGAGTACGTACTTTCTGCCAAGATGATGCACATTTATTTGTAACTCCAAAACAAATTGAAGATGAAATTAAATCAGTAATGGCGCAAATTGATTACGTATATAAAACTTTTGGATTCGAATATGAAGTAGAGCTTTCTACTCGTCCAGAAGATTCAATGGGTGATGATAAATTATGGGAGCAAGCAGAAGCGGCATTAGAAAATGTATTACAATCGCTAAATTATAAATATAGACTAAATGAAGGTGACGGTGCATTTTACGGGCCGAAAATTGATTTTCATATTAAAGATGCTTTAAATAGAAGCCACCAGTGCGGAACAATCCAGCTTGATTTCCAAATGCCAGAGAAATTTGATTTAAATTATATAGATGAAAATAATGAAAAGAAAAGACCAGTTGTTATTCACAGGGCAGTTTTAGGGTCATTAGATCGCTTCTTAGCAATATTAATTGAGCACTTTGGAGGTGCGTTCCCGGCATGGGTGGCACCAGTTCAAGTGAAAGTAATTCCAGTTTCAAATGCAGTACATGAACAATATGCCAATGAGATTGCACATAAATTAGCACAAGCTGGAGTTCGTGTTGAACAAGATGCACGAGATGAAAAATTAGGATATAAAATAAGAGAAGCACAAATGCAAAAAGTACCGTATGTTCTTGTTATTGGTGATAAGGAAATGGAAAACGGAGCTGTAAATGTACGTAAATATGGGGAAGAGAAGTCAGAAGTTATTGCGCTAGACGTATTTGTGGCAACTATTGAAGAGGAAATAAAGAATAGAAAATATTGATTGTAAAGAAAACACACTATTAGCAATTAGTGTGTTTTCTTTTTTATCTTACAAAAATGTAAGGTAAATGTAAGCGAAATCGAGGGAACGAGTTGTAGAAAAATGAGAATATGAAGTAGGAAAAAGGTTCATGTTACAGGTGTAACTCTTCTTGAATGAATAATTAAAAAATTCTTAAGAATTCACATGACAAAATAATAAGAAATATGTGAGAAATTAATTTTATACAAAAGGGATGGAGTGAAAGAGATGTCAACAAATGTAGTTACTGTAGAAAGTGTAGAAAAAACGTATGGGAAAAGAAATGAGAATCAGTCAAAAGCATTAAGGGGTGTATCGTTAAGTATTAAAGAAGGAGAATTTGTCGGGATCATGGGACCTTCTGGGTCTGGAAAAACGACTTTACTTAATGTGATAAGTACACTTGACCAAGCGACAGGTGGTAGTGTGACGATAGCTGGTACAAATATTACTTCTATGAAGGGCAATGCGTTATCTGATTTTCGCTCTCAAAAATTAGGTTTCATTTTTCAAGATTTTAATCTTCTAGAAAACTTATCAATTTATGAAAATATAGCTTTACCACTTTCTTTGCAAGGCGTACCGTCAAGTGAGATTACTGGAAAGGTAAATGACGTTGCGAAGAAATTAGGCATCACCGAAATTTTAACAAAATATCCGACGGCTGTTTCTGGAGGACAAAAGCAAAGAACAGCGGCGGCAAGAGCTTTAGTACATAATCCAGCAATTGTATTAGCAGATGAACCGACAGGTGCGCTTGATAGTAAAAACGCAAAAAGTTTATTAGAAGCGATGCAAGATTTACATGAAAATCACAATGTAAGTATTTTGATGGTTACACACGATGCATTTAGTGCAAGTTATTGTGAGCGTATTTTATTTATTCAAGATGGTCTTCTTTATAAAGAATTAAACCGTCAAGGTACTCGAGAGAATTTCTATCAAGACATTTTAGGTGTGCTCGCTCATATGGGCTCAGCTGCTGAGTCTAAGTAGGGGGTGAAACTATGTTATTTAAATTATCACGTCATAGTATGAAAAAGATGTTAAAAGATTATATGGTTTTACTTATTGGCCTCGTTATTAGTATTAGTATTTTCTACATGTTCCAAACGATGGCGATGAATAGTGAATTTACAAAAGATAATAGTCTAATTAGTAGTATAAGGCTCGTCTTTTGGGTAGGTGCAATACTATTATCTTTCATTACTGTATTTTATATTATATATGCCAACTCTTTCTTGCTCACATTAAGAAGAAAAGAACTCGGTATGTACATGATGCTTGGTGCAAAAAAGAAAAAAGTAGCACAGTTATTATTTATTGAAACATTCGGTATGGGTATTGTCAGTATTATTATCGGTATTTTAGTAGGGATGTTACTTGCAAGTGTAGCAGGAAACTTTTTAATGAATGGAATGGAAATTTCAGCAAAAGGTAGTTATGCATCTGTATACACACCAGCAATTTTAGTCACAGTTATTTTCTTCTTAATACTATTTTTCATTACTGGCTTAATGAACAGTGTCCGCTTGTTACGTAAAACTGAATTAGAGTTAATTCGTGAAGATGAAACACTAGATGAAGTGAAGAAAAGTAAAACTCGCATTATAATAATGACAGTACTTGGTGTATTACTAGTAAGTACAGGGTACTATTTTATGATCAATGTAAAAATATATGCTGAATTAGGTTTTATTATAGCAACCATCGTTACAACACTTGGAACATATTTTATCTTTAGTTCATTACTTCCATTTTTTGTGATGAAAATTAAGGGGAATAAAAAACGAAATGAAACTGGTCTAAATAGTTTTACATATGCACAGCTACGCTTTCGAGTAAATAGTTTATCGAGAGTATTAGGTACTGTAGCAATGTTAATTGCATTAGGCGCAGGTGCGATGACGGCAGGTATGGCGTTCCAAAAAAATGTAGGTATTATGACAGACTTTTCTCGTGTATATGATGTTGTAATTCATGATCCGAATGATCAAGATAAAGCTGCCTTGAAAGAAATGGAAATTGTTGAAGAAAGCAAGTACAAATATAAAGTAGATGGAGAAGCGGTTTATTATTTACGTAACGACTTAACTGCGAAACCGCCACTTGTTTCAGACCATTTTGATACAAAAACTTTAAAAGAGCCTGTTCGCAAACGTGTGACTGAACCTTTAACTGAACCTGTATATTCAGCTTTAGAGGCTCCTGAATTAGCAAAATTCCCTCATATGCCAAAGGATTGGGAAGACGCAGTTGTAAGAGAGATACAAATTACGCATAATCAATTTAGCGGAAAACCAGTAAGAATTGCAGACGAAGAGCATTATAAAGGGATTCAAGGAACAGAACATACTGTAACATTAGCAAAAGTAGATGATATGAAAAAATATAAACCGTTATTGATCGAAATAGACAAGAGACAAAAAGCACAAATTGAAAAAGCAACAGGTGAAAAGGTAGACTTATTTACGAAAATGACAATTTATCAGTTTATGAACAGCTTCATGAGCGGTACAATGTTTATGGGATTTTTCCTCGGAATTGCGTTTTTAGCAATGATGGCAAGTTCCCTTATGTTCAAAATATTAACAGGTGCTTCTCGCGACGTACGCCGTTATGAAATGTTACGAAAAATTGGTGTGAGACGCAGTATGTTAACGAAAAGTATATATAAAGAAATTTCATATTTATTTATCTTCCCAGCGATCATTGGCATTTCCCACGTATTAGTAGGGCTTAACTTATTCAGCTTTATATTAGTTGACCCGTTTGTAAAAGTATGGGTGCCAATAGGAATCTTCTTAGTCATTTATTTCATGTATTACTGGATAACTGTTCAACTTTATAAAGGTATGGTAATGCCGAAAGAAGAGGTAGCTAAATAGTTTATGAAAAGAGTCCTTGTGTTGAAAGCAAGGGCTCTTTTCTATGTGTTTTTATAAAAATGTGTATGCGAGATGTTTTCAAATCTTTCTGTAATGAATATAACTTGTTAGACGTAATTCGTTATAACGTTGGATTATCACATTCTCAAACTGTCTTATTAGAAAAGGATTAAAAAAATCCATTGCCTACTAAGGTGATTGAAATGAAGCTACCGTTTTATTGCCTTATGGGGAAATATGACTATAACACTTCATTCCATGCAGCAAAAACATATTTTGATAAGATAGAAGCAGATCAAAAACAATTTATTACTTTTGAGAAATCAGCTCATTATCCACAATTTGAAGAGAAAGAAAAATTCTATAAGTGGATGTGCGATACATTCATAAAATAAAGTATATCCGAACTTTAGAGAATTGAAATAGTTAGCGAGATGTATAAAGATTTTTAGATGCATAGTATTACATAGTATTAACTGAAGCGAAATTAAATAAAAAGACTCTTGATAAAAAATAAGAGTCTTAAGTACAACCAACTATGAATGACTTTTCTTTTTATAAAGAGATACAAAAATAAAAAAAGATAGCTGAAGACAAATTGTTTTCAGCTATCTTTTTTCGTTTAAAGTGGAGGTAAATCAATCTTACCTTCTTCAAATAATTCTTTTATCATATGCTTCGTATAACCAGCGGCTTGACCAAATGTGATTTTTGCTGGCATTGGTGCTTCGTTAGCATCTACAACTACATCAATAATACACGGTTTATTTTGTTTTACTGCATTTTCGAAAGCGGGAAGGAGTTCATCTAAATTCTCAACACGGTATCCAATACCTCCACACGCCTCTGCATATTTTGCAAAATCAGGGTTCGTTAAATCTGTTTCGAATTCGATATTACCCATGACTTCTTGCTCGAATTTAATCATCGCAATTTTATTATTGTTTAATACGACGACAACGATTGGTAATTTATATTTTACAGCTGTTACGAAGTCATTCATCGTCATTTCAAATCCGCCATCACCACAAACTGCAAATACTTGTTTATCCGGGAATGCAATTTTTCCAGCAAGAGCACCAGGTAAACCGCAACCAAGTGTTGCGAGCCAGCTAGAAATGACAAATTGCTGGTTTGTCATACGGAAGTGTCTTGCGGTCCATACTGTTACATTTCCAACATCGACTGATAGAATTGCGTCATCATGTGCTACTTGCTGCAGAGCATGCATAACGCGTTGTGGTTTAATTGGAATGGAAGAGTCTTCTTCTTGATCGTGTAATTTATCTTCCCACTTTTTCATCATTTCTTGGTGCTGTTCTAAGAAGGAATGATCTGTGTGTTCTTCAACATTTTCAATTAACCATCGTAATGTTTTATCAGCATCACCAGCTAAACCAATATCTGTCGCATAACGTTTCCCAATTTGGGCAGGATCTGTATCGATATGAATTGTTTTTGCTTTTTCAGGTAAGAAGCCGGTGAACGGATAAGAAGTACCGACCATAATTAAAGTATCTGCATGCTTCATTGCTTCATAAGAAGGTTTCGTTCCAATTAATCCTAATCCACCAATACAAAGAGGGTGTTCATCAGGAATAATTCCTTTAGCTGGTAATGTAAGTACGATTGGAGCACCAATTTGTTCTGCCAATGCAAGTAAAGATTCTCTCGCATGTTTTGTTCCTTTTCCAGCTAAAATCACAGGCTTTTTCGCTTCATTTATTGCGAGTTTCGCTGCATCTAAATCTTCTTTTTGTGGAAACAACTCAGGCAAAGTAAAAGAAGTATTTGTAACACGGGCACCATTTTTCACTTCAAATTTCGGGACATCATCTGGAATAGTAAGAACGGATACACCTTTTTTCGTATAAGCCATTCGAATTGCTTGATTCACTACGGCAGGTAGTTGCTCTGCTGACATAATACGCTGGTTATAAACCGCAACATCATCAAACATTCTTTCTAAATTTACTTCTTGGAAAAAGTCCGTTCCAAGTAAATCGGTTTCTACTTGACCTGAAATTGCTAGAACAGGGGCTTTATCGAGTTTCGCATCATATAAACCATTTAATAAATGAATAGCACCAGGTCCTGCAATTGCCATACAAACGCCAAGTTTTCCTGTTAATTTCGCATAGGCAGCCGCTGCTAATGCACCAGCTTCTTCATGGCGAACTTGAATGAATTTAATTTTATCTTGTTTTTTTCTTAAAGCTTCAATGATAGAATTAATGGAATCTCCAGGCATACCGTATATGTGCTCTACTCCCCAATCAATTAATAAATCAACTAATGCTTCACCTGCTGTTTTCCCAAACATAATTGTTCCTCCTTATAATAGGTAGATAACATTATGTTTTGAATAAAAAGGAAAAATATACAAGTAAGAAATTTATCTAGTTATTTGTAATCCAAGAATCAGTGTGGGAGGAACAAAAGCTTCACTTTAGCAACTTTAAAGATGACCAGCGAATAAAGTGAACACTGTTATTAGTAAAAAACCACTAGTTGCCCACATTAGAAATGTAAGGAAAGAGAGCTGTTTCTTAGCTTTCCAAAGCATTTCATGAATTGTGACATATCCAAGTGAACCAATAGCACTTCCCATAATGAGGCCTTGCAGGTGAAGAGCTTTTCCTTCCATCAAAATGCCAAAAACTGTGCCAGTACCGAGAATAAGAGAAAGTAATAAAGTCGTTAATAAAAAGGAAATATATTTATGTTTTGTAAAAAGAAATGGAATAATTAAAGCTAATCCTTCTGGAATATGGTGAACGACGATTGCTATTAAAAAGGGAATGGCAGAGTCATTATGATTTATAAAAGCTGTACCTAACGCAAATCCACTCGGTATATTATGAATAAATATAGCGAAAGAGAGAAAAAGAAAGGTTTGCCATGCTTGTTGATCTTTTTTATGTATCATTGGATGGTGACAATAGTTATCTAATAAGCCCATAACTAAAATACCGATAGCTATACCAAGTATAGGTCCAATCATTTCATAGCTTGAAAATGTTTCAGGAATAATTTCAAGTGACAATAACCCAAACAAAATACCGCCACATAATGCGTATAAACGATGCATCTTTTCTTCAATGAGTTGGCGTGTTGCTACTCCAACAGCACCGCCTAATAGTAATCCACCGAACGAAAAAAATGTTACAATCATTGGGATCCATAAACGTTCCATAGTATCACACTCCGATTCTATTCCCTTATTTTTAGCTTACGAAAAGAAAAGTTAGATTAGTCCAAGTAATTGTGTTTGAGTATAGAGAAAAAAGTAGTGATTCGTTATAATCTATATATTAAACTTAAGTGAGGAAATGAAAAGGGGAATTGGTTATGCAACAAATTAAAAAAATAGGAAACTCATTTTGGTATATGACACCTGTTTCTGAAACAGATAGACCTATATTAGGAATGGTTGTTGGAAAAGAAAAAACGTTAATGATCGATGCAGGGAATTCAGAAGAACATGCACAATTATTTTTAGAAATGTTAAAAGAACAAAATGTATCAAATCCTGATTTTGTAGCACTAACGCATTGGCATTGGGATCATATTTTTGGATTATCTGTATTACGGAATGCATTAACTATTTCGCACGCTGAAACGAAAAAAGAAATGCAGACAATAGTATCTTATGAATGGACAGATGAAGCGTTGGATGCACGCGTAAAAGAGGGTACTGAAATTGAATTTTGTGCGGATTGCATCAAGAAAGAGTTTGAAGAAAAAGCGAGAAATATTAACATTATTCCTCCGGCCTTAACGTTCCAGGATCAAATGGAATTAGATCTTGGTGAGGTGACATGCGTGTTAAAACATGTGGGCGGAGATCATGCACATGATTCAGTTGTTATGTACATAAAAGAAGAAAAGATATTATTTTTAGGGGACTGTATATATGCAGATATTTTTTCCTCGAAGTGGAACTATACGACGAAAAGAACGTTTGCATTAATAGATGAATTAGAAAAATTTGATGCTGAGACATATATTCTTTCTCATGGGACAGCTATAAATCGAGAAGAGTTTTTACAAGAAATTCATTTGCTAAAAACAGTAGGAACATATACAGAAGCTCATAAAGGCGATGAAGAGAAGATAGAGGCAGCGTATAAACA
>NZ_JBEUTW010000384.1:0-1147 GCF_040492675.1 Bacillus sp. AP50 | reverse complement strand
CCCTTTACTTTTCAAAAATTATAACATGATATTTACGGAAAAATAATAAAAAATCCCTTCAGTTTTCCTGAAGGGATTAGAGGGGTAAAATGCTAAGGGGAATTAGCAATTCTACTATGAAGAAAAAAGAGGTCTTAAATATAACGTATATATGACCTCTTGTAAACACTTTTCTTTCATATGTCACAATTCCGTCACATTTAACCATAAAAAAATGAATCAAACATTCATTTTTTATCCCTTTTAAAATGGATATTGATGTAAATGTTGTCCTCCATCCATTGTCATGCAAGTTCCATTTATGTACGCAGCTTCATCTGAACATAAATAATAAGCTAGACCAGCGATTTCCTCTGGCGTACCCAGCCTTCCAAGCGGAACACTTTGTATCGTCCGTTTAGCCATTTCTTCTGAAATCCATAATTTATCAGCACCGCCCGTACGTTCAATTGGTCCTGGCGCGATAGCGTTAACTCGTATTCCATATTTACGTCCCCACTCAACAGCGAGCGTCTTCGTCATCGCTAATACTCCTGCCTTCGCTGCAGCCGAATGAATAACTCCTGGACCAGCATCCCATGCATATGTTGCTACCATGTTAATGATATTCCCTTTTATACCTTTTTCAATCCAATATTTTCCGACAGCATGGCTACAGTAAAATGTACCGTTTAATACAATATTAATGACTGAATTCCAGCCATTCACAGATAAATCTTCTGCTGGACAAATAAAGTTTCCAGCTGCATTATTTATTAAAACATCAATTCTACCAAACTTCTCATCAATCTGTTCAATCATTTTCTGAATGTCATCCGTATTTCTTACATCCATTTGTACAGGTAATACTTGCCCTGGAAATTGTTCAATTTCCAACTTTGTTTCCTCTAGTTTTTCCTTTGTACGTCCTGTAATAACAACTCGTGCCCCTTCTTTTGCAAAACGAGTCGCCATTCCTTTTCCCATTCCACTCGATCCACCTGTTATAATAACTACCTTTTCTTTCACATACATCCCCTCCAAAAAATGAATACACATTCATTTTATCACTTTATTTAATAGAAATCTTTATATTTTTAAACTTTTCTGATATTTTAGCGTAAAGAACTTTCTTTTTATTCATTTTTTTTCGTAATCTATACTACTT
>NZ_JBEUTW010000383.1:0-2268 GCF_040492675.1 Bacillus sp. AP50 | reverse complement strand
GTACTAGTATTTGTATACTTGGAATTAAAATCTCAGTAATATATGCTGACGTAATCAACAGATTCAGCATTTAAATATAGTTAGAAGAAAGAGAGGAGAAAATTATTTCTCCTCTCTTTTGTATTTCTACAATTTCTTATTTTAATAAATCCAATGTATGTAAAAGTAATCCTCTGTTCCCTACTTCTCCATGACCAGGCACTACTGCATTTATATTTCTATATCGCTTCAGCACATTCTCAATCGATGTAGACCATTCATTTACATAAGCATCCGCAACGTTTCCTAAATCTTTCGCGGACGTAGATTTCACTAAACAGCCTCCAACTAAAATATTGTATTGCGGTAACCATACGACAATATTATCTTCTGTATGCCCTTTCCCTGGATAAAATGTTTCTACTTTCATATTTCCAAACTTCAAATTTGTAACGGTTTGTAAATCTCCAAGCGGTTCTTCATATCCATTTTTCTTTGCTAGTTCTGCAGTTAATGCTGTACTATGCGCTTTAATGCCTCTTTCTTTCAACGTTTTTATTCCGCCAATTCGATCAACGTGCGCATGTGTAATAATGACATCCGTTACGCGCTTCTGAAATTTCTTTTCTACCATTTCTATTAGTTCCTTCGTTAATTTGTCATCCCAAGAAGAATCAACAAGCACTAGTCCTTTAGCAGTATTAAGAACTAGCCCGTTCGAAGGAACTGCTTCTCCATTAAAAGAACCTAACTCCGTATGAACCCATACATTCTTGTTTAACTGAGATATTGAAATGGTTCCCGTCTCATTTTTTATTACTGTTTTCTCTACCTTTTGTGATGCTTGTACAGAAGAAATTGTGCTAACAAATTGAATTGTTCCTAGTAAACCTACACATAATCCTACTTTTAACAACGTATTCTTTTTCATGTCATCAACCCTTTCTTTCAAGCTAAATAGTTATTACCTATATTAGACAATTCATCTCAAATGTTTGTTCCATATAATTGGACACTTTATTATCGCCGCTTATGTAAATACACGCATGGTGCAGTGAAAAAGATCACCCAAATGGATGATCTTTTTATAATTTATCAACATATTGCTTCGCTTCTAGTAAGGAAAAACCAAAAGCTTCTCTTACTCTCTTAACTGCTGTAACTTTTTTTCCTTCTTCTACAAGCTGGCGTAGTTCTTTATTAATTTCAGGTTCTCTTTCTACAATTCCCATTTCTTTCGTAATTAATTGTAATCTATCTTCAATTCTCTTTAAACGCGCATCATTTTTCTTTTCAATTGTAGCTAATTTTTCAGCGATATAAATGAAACCAAAGGCTAATATTAGTATAACCATCCAGAATTCCATGAATGTTCCCCCTTACTAACTTTCATTTATTTTATTTCACTAACTTATGTAAATCTTACCACAGGACACATTTACTGTATAATACCACTATATCAAACTGTTAATACAACCTATTATTTTAGGGGGACGCTTTATGAAAAGATTTTTAAATACGTTACTTCAATTTGTAGTTCTTTCAATCGTGCTACATTTATTATTTGATATAGTTGGTTGGTTTGTTCTCAATGCAACAATTAAAAACAAACAAATCATCATTTCTTTAATAACAATCTCATGGGTTATGTACATGTACCGAGACAAATTTTTTCAAAAGTTCACTTCAAACTAACTAAAAAAGAAAACACTTCATTGGTGAGGTTGTAAAAACGTTATCCTTATAATGAAAATAAAGAAGCTGTTCCTTCCAGCTTCTTTATCTATATAACATTTTTCGCAACAATTTTTATATGTTCTGGTGCGATAATCTCCGTTATACTTTCTTGGAAATCTTCCCGCAACATTTCTTCCAAATGTTCTAACTGCACTTCAACATGTGTGCATTCTAAATTATGTATATTTAACAGTGCATAATGATCTTTTTTCTTAATTACTAAATATTGATTTTCCTCTGTCACAAGTACAGAACCTAATCGGACTCCTAATAAGCGTTGATCATCAAACTTCATAATTACTTCTCCTTCCCTCATATAAACAAAACTACAATGAAAATAATTACATTTATGGAAAAACACGCTTATTTAGACTATATCATAATTTACTAAAATAGAAATATCTTTTTCTGTTTCAATAAAAATCCCTATTCTTTCATATATTTCGATACAAAAAACTTTCTCAACATTAAATTTGAATTTTCAGTTTTTAATTCCGTAAAAATCTATTATAATAAAGTTAATAAATGTTTGACCTCTCCTAATTCATGTAC
>NZ_JBEUTW010000382.1:0-3227 GCF_040492675.1 Bacillus sp. AP50 | reverse complement strand
GAAATTCATATTAAACAATATGTAATAATACATTTTATGATAATTTATTAAAATAAAATGTTATATTTTTGGGTGGAATATATAAATGGAGGAAATGTTATGAACAAGAATTTAAAATTTACTCAAATGATGATCGGTATTAGTACGATGGCATTATCATTTGGAAGTATTCAAACACAGGTATCCGCAGAAGAAAAAGCACCCTATAATACGTTACAGATGAAACCGATTGGGACAGAAACTTCAAAAGATGAAATGGCTCATGCTACAAAAGCGGACGAAACATTGAATTTTGAAGAGCGTTTAAAAGTAGGCGATTTTTCACAACGACCTACTTCGGTGATGAAACATGATGAAAGGCAATTAAAGCAAAGCTATACTCTGGCAGAATTGAATAAAATGTCTGATAGTGAATTCATTGATACGCTATCAAGAGTTTCATGGAATCAAATTACAGACTTATTTCAATTCAATCAAGATACGAAAGCTTTTTATCAAAATAAAGAACGTATGAACGTTATCATTGATGAATTAGGACAAAGAGGGACATCTTTTACGAAAGAGGATTCAAAGGGAATTGAAACTTTTGTTGAAGTATTACGTTCTGCTTTTTATGTGGGATATTTTAATAATGAAGTAGGTTACTTAAATGAGAGAAGCTTCCATGACAAATGTTTACCAGCATTAAAAGCTATTGCAAAAAATCCAAACTTTACATTAGGTACAGCTGAGCAAGATAGAGTAGTAGTTGCGTATGGGAAATTAATTAGTAATGCTTCTAGTGATGCTGAAACAGTACAGTATGCGGCAAATATTTTAAAACAGTTTAATGATAACCTTTCTATGTATGCTAATGATTATATGAAAGAACAAGCTGTATATGAAATCGTAAAAGGTATTGATTATGATATACAATCTTATTTGCAGGAAACGAATAAAAAGCCTAATGCAACAATGTGGTATGGAAAGATAGATAACTTTATAAATGAGGTTAGTAGAATTGCTCTCATACGGAATTTAACAACTGAGAATAGTTGGCTAATTAATAATGGGATTTATTATGCAGGACGTTTAGGGAAATTTCATAGCAATCCAAACAAAGGATTGGAAGTTATTACACAAGCGATGAATATGTATCCTCGCCTAAGTGGACCTTATTTTATAGCGGTAGAGCAAATCAAAACAAACTACGGTGGAAAAGATTATGATGGAAATACAGTAGATTTACAGAAAATACGTGAAGAAGGGAAGTTACAATACTTACCTAAAACATATACATTTGATGATGGATCTATTGTTTTTAAGACAGGCGATAAATTAACAGAAGAGAAAATTAAAAGGTTATATTGGGCAGCCAAAGAAGTAAAGGCACAATATCACCGTGTAATTGGAAATGATAAAGCACTAGAACCAGGTAACGCAGATGATGTGCTGACAATTGTAATTTATAATAATCCAGATGATTATCAATTAAATAGACAATTATATGGATATGAAACGAACAACGGCGGTATTTATATTGAAGAGAAGGGTACTTTCTTTACATATGAGCGTACACCAAAACAGAGTATTTATAGTCTAGAAGAGTTATTCCGTCACGAATTCACTCATTATTTACAAGGAAGATACGAGGTTCCTGGTTTATTTGGGAGTGGAGAACTATATCAAAATGAACGCTTAACTTGGTTCCAAGAAGGGAATGCAGAATTCTTTGCAGGATCTACACGTACAAATAATGTTGTTCCACGTAAAAGTATTATAAGTGGCTTATCATCTGATCCGGCAAGCCGTTATACTGCAAAGCAAACTTTGTTCGCAAAATATGGATCATGGGATTTTTATAATTATTCCTTTGCACTACAGTCTTATCTATATAATCACCACTTTGAAACCTTTGATAAGATTCAGGATTTAATCCGTGCAAACGATGTGAAAAATTATGACGCGTATCGTGAAGCATTAAGTAAAGATGCACAGCTGAATACAGAATATCAAACGTATATGCAGCAGTTGATTGATAATCAAGATAAATACAATGTACCACAAGTAACAAATGATTACTTAATACAACATGCACCTAAGCCGTTAGCTGAAGTGAAGAAAGAAATTGTCGATGTAACTAATATAAAAGATGCAAAAATCACAAAACATGAGTCTCAATTTTTTAACACATTTACTGTAGAAGGCAAGTACATAGGTAGTACATCAAAAGGTGAGTCTGAAGACTGGAAAACAATGAGTAAACAAGTCAATCAAACCTTGGAGCAGTTGTCTCAAACAGGATGGAGCGGCTATAAAACAGTTACAGCCTATTTTGTTAACTATCGTGTGAATGCAGCCAATCAATTTGAATATGATATTGTTTTCCATGGTGTTGCAACAGAGGAAAAAGAAAAAACAACGACTATAGTAAATATGAATGGACCATATAGCGGGATAGTAAATGAAGGAATTCAATTCCATAGTGATGGTACAGAAAGTGAAAATGGAAAAATTATTTCTTATCTATGGAACTTTGGAGATGGTACAACAAGTACAGAAGTCAGCCCTACCCATGTATATGGAGAAAAAGGAGCATATACTGTGGAACTAACAGTGAAAGATAGTAGAGGAAAAGAAAGTAAAGAACAAACAAAAGTTACTGTAAAACAAGATCCGCAAACAGGTGGATCCCTTGAAGAGGAAAAGGTACTCCCGTTTAATAAGCTTGTAAAAGGAAATCTGATTGCTCCTGATCAAACAGATGTTTATACGTTTGATGTTACAGTTCCAAAAGAAGTAGATATTTCTGTGGTAAATGAACAAAACATTGGGATGACATGGGTACTTTATCATGAATCAGACATGCAAAATTACGTAGCTTGTGGTGAAGATGAAGGAAATGCTATAAAGGGAAAATTCGTAGCGAAACCAGGGAAATATTATTTGAATGTGTATAAATTTGATGATAACACTGGTGAATATTCATAAAGTATACTTAATATCAGTAATTCATATAATTAGGAGTGGTTTCTATATTTAGAGAAAATACAAAAAGGATACTTCTGTCATTAGTAACAAATCCAATACTAATAATTGTATACGGGATCTTTTGCTATGAGTTGGCCTTATACTGTAAGTACGGAAGAATGAATTATAATATTTACATTTTGTTATTATGTATAGTACTTTTTATATCCATAACTACATTTACTACAATGCGGGTGATAAAAAATAGAGAATATGAA
>NZ_JBEUTW010000381.1:0-1577 GCF_040492675.1 Bacillus sp. AP50 | reverse complement strand
ATGTTTTAACTGATATTAAATATTCATTTATGTTCGAAAAGAATAATGAAGGTATATGGAAAATAATAAATATAGATTCTATATGGTAAAAGAGGAAGGTTCATTAAAGTGAACCTTCCTCTTTATTTTTATTTTCGTTTTGAAGAGTATTCCAGTACTCTAAAATTTCTGATGTAACGAGAGCGGCAATGTTTTTTTCTGAATTACTACCAGGGATAACGACAGAAACGGCAATTTGTGGATCTTCCGTAGGAGCATACGCAATGAAAAGAGAGTGATTTATCATTCTTGCTTGCTCATTTGGAAAACCTGTAATACCTGTTTTACCTGCGACGTCAAAGGGCAACTTTTTAATTTCCTCTATATTTTGACTCATCCCACCTTGCACGACACTCCAAAAGTTCATCGGGTAACGATTTGAACTTTCTAAAATGGGTTTAAACTTTTTGGTTTCCTTACCATCTTGACCAATAATCGCACTTACGATTTGAGGTTTATATTTGTCGCCTTTACTTGCCAAAGTTGCTGCATATTGAGCGAGTTGAAGAGGAGTATGCACTTCATTTCCTCCCCAAGAGGCATTTAATAAAGCTGAAATCCCATTTTCAAATTTATTAGATGGATGGAATTCATATTGTCCGTCTTCTTCAAAGGGTAAATCAATCCCAGTTTTAGAACGTAGGCCGAATTGCATTAAATAATCTGTCCATATATGTGCCACTTTTTCTATATTTCCATTATTTTGGTTGAATAAGGGCAGAGCTACTTTTGCTGTCATAAATGTGTTAGATGAATTAATGATAGCCTGCCTCGGTGTAATCTCCCCTGTTGGTGTTCCAGGCGCATTCGTAATGTTATTTTGATTATCATACTGAAAAGTACCTTTATCTAAATAAGTATCTTCTGGTTGGAAAAGCTTTTCATTTAATCCAATTAAAATAGTGAGTGGTTTTATAGTAGAAGCCATATTTACATAAGATTCACCATACTTTAATTTTTGAATTGCTTTATTTTGCGAAAGAGATTTAATGTTTTCTTTTCTAGAAGATACATGTGTATTTAATATATTTGGATTAAAAGCTACCGAGTTGGCCATAGTTAAAATTGCGCCAGTTTTTGCATCGCTCACTATAGCATAACCAGCTTTAGCATCGGGTGTTTTCTTAATTTGAGATCTTAATGCTTCTTCTGCTTTTTGCTGCAACTCAGAGTCTAAAGCTAGCCGTACATCTTTACCTATTTGTACTTTTTGAATGTCCCATAAGAACTTTTTATTATTCAATTTAAAAATAAGAGTTTTACCTGGTTTTCCTTTTAAATCATTTTCATATTGCAGCTCAATCCCGCTTTTTCCAACAGCCATATGCTTTGAATTAAGGTCATTTTCTACATACCCAATTACTTGTGAACCAATTTCGTGTTTAGGATAATATCGAATCCATTCATCTTTAATTATTACATTATTGGGTTTGTTTTTGTTTATGAATGCAAGTTCATTCTCAGTTATATGAGAGTATAACGGTATATCATTCATAGTCTGCTTTTTACAAGATTGTTGTAATTGAGATTTTATGTTC
>NZ_JBEUTW010000380.1:0-3229 GCF_040492675.1 Bacillus sp. AP50 | reverse complement strand
CTAATAAATGATTAGAATTTGAATTCTCTTTTTTGTTAAATTCATTCATTATACAATGTTCTTCTTCTACAGATAACATATTAATATTACGCAATCGTACTCTAGGGTTATTAGTTACTTCCTCAACTATATTTTTAAAATGTACCATTAACCTTTCTATCGTCTCCGCTTTAAATAACTTAGTACTATATTCTACTTTTAAATGAATGTTATTATCTATTTCCGTTGCTATTAATGACAAGTCAAATTTTGAAACTGACTGCTTAAACGGATACGGTGTAAATTCTAATTCACCAATAGATATTGGATTCATATCCATGTTTTGAAAAACAAACATTGTATCAAATAATGGATTTCTACTTGTATCCCTATGCAAGTCTAAATCTTCTAGTACTTCTTCAAAAGGATAGTCTTGATTTTCATAAGCTTCTAATGTATTGAGTTTTAATCTACTCAAAAACTCAATAAACTCATCGTCATTTTCTAGATAATTTCTCATTACCAAAGTATTAATAAACATACCAATCATATGATTAGTATCAGAATGAGACCTTCCAGCAATAGGTGAGCCTACAATAATGTCTTCTTGACCTGTGTATCTAGATAAAAGTATGTTATAAATGGCCAATAAAATCATATATGGCGTTGTACCAGTTTCAGTTGCTAGTTTATTTACTTTAAAAGTTAAATCTGTTCCCAAATTAAAGGAACAAACCTTACCTTTAAAGCTTTGTATAGTGGGTCTTTGAAAATCGGTTGGAAAATTTAAAACCGGAAGTTCTCCTTTTAAAGTTGTTAACCAATAATTCTTTTGTTCACTAATTAGATTCTTGTAGTAAGGTCCATTTTGCCACATTACAAAGTCTTTGTACTGCACTCTCAATTTTGGAAGTTCATTTCCTTTATACAATTCTACAAACTCTTTTATTAATATCCCCATTGATAAACCATCAGATATTATATGATGCATATCTACTAAAAGGATATGCCTTTCTTCTGCTATCCTTAAAAGCAACACCCTTAATAATGGAGCTTTTGATAAGTCAAATGGACTTATAAACTCATGTATTAAATAATCCACATCTTTTTCATTTACATGAACGTATTCAATATTGAATTCTACATTAGGCTCAATTTTTTGCACTAATTCCCCATCTAAAATTTGAAAAGAAGTTCTTAATATTTCATGTCTCTGAATTAAAGATTGAAATATATTTTCAAACTTATCTTTACAAATATCCCCTTCTACTTTAAGTATTGTGGGCATATTATAAGTTGTATTTGTACCATCTTCGAATTGATCTACTATAAACATTTTCTTTTGTGACGTAGAAGCTAAATAATACTCTTGTTGTTTTACAGGTTCTATGGAAATATAATCACTTTTTTCCATTTCTAATATACATTTTGAAAAATCAACCAAAACAGGAAACTTAAATAGGGATTTAATAGATAATTGCACATTAAATTCTTTATTAACGATAGAAATTAACTTAGCAGCCTTTAATGAATGACCACCTATCTCAAAAAAGTTATCCTGTATTCCTACCCTTTGAATTCCTAAAACATCTTTCCAAATTTCAACTAATTTTCTTTCTGTAGAATTTGTCGGCTCTATATGACTAGATTTTAAATTATAAATAGGTTGAGGTAATTTTTTTCTATCTATTTTTCCGTTTTGTGTTAACGGTATGTTTTGAATGGGTATGATCTGTTGAGGTATCATATAATATGGTAACTTTGTTGCTAAATATGCTCTTACCTCTGGAATAGGAATATCTTTTTCGGTAACTACATACGCACATAAATACTTTTCTCCACTTTCATCTTCTCGCTGTATTAATACGGCGGTTTTGATTGTCTCATATTTTAACAAACTTGCTTCTATCTCACCTAGTTCTATTCGATATCCCCTTATTTTCACTTGATGATCAACTCGTCCCAAGTATTCAATGTTACCATCAGGTAGCCATCTCGCTATATCTCCTGTTTTATATAATTTCTCACCAGGTTCAAATGGATGATCAATAAATTTATCTGCTGTTAATTCTTTTCGATTGATGTATCCTCTAGCTAACCCTATGCCAGAAATACATATTTCTCCTGGAACACCTATAGGTTGTAGCCTGTGAAATGAATCCAATATATAAATTTTAGTATTTAACAATGGCGAACCTATTGGTACGTTTTGTGTTGTAATTTCTTTATCCCTCTCATATTGATAAGATGTACAACAGACTGTAGCCTCTGTAGGTCCGTATAAATTTAATATTTGGAGGTTCCCCCTAAATAGATGATCGTATTTTGCGAGTAATTCTGTTTTAATTGGTTCTACTCCCACGAAAAGTTTATTTAACGATATCTTCTGATTCGCCCTTACAAAATAATCATATATTTCATTTAATAAGGTAGGTGGAATATATGCTAACGTGACCTGTTCCTCAAGAATGACTTGTACAAGTTTTGGTACATCAAACTTCTCACCTTGATAAATAGTCATTCTTGCTCCATATACCAATGGGACAAATATTTCAAATATAGTAACATCAAAAGAAATACTACTTGAGAATAGTACATTATCAGTTATCCCTATATCTTGAGAGAAGTCCTCATACATTGCACACAAAAAATTAGTTAAGGAACGATGTTCAATCATTACCCCTTTGGGCTGGCCTGTAGAACCTGATGTATAAATAACATATGCCAAATTTTGAGGTTCCATCGTTATCTGCAAATCTTCTAATTGTTCTTCTTCAAAAGGAATATCCATTAGATTTATTACACTACCTTGAAATGCTACTCCCTTTATAATAGAGTTTTGATATGTTAGTACATGTGAACACCCGCTGTCTGTCAGCATATATTCCACTCTTTGTTTTGGTAAATCGGTATCAATCGGTAAATACGCCCCACCCGCTTTTAAGATACCTAATATGCCTACAATCATCTCAATAGAGCGTTCCATCATCACACCAACAATGGATTCTCTTTTAACTCCCTGGTCTAATAACCTTCTCGCCAACTGATTAGCTTTTATATTTAATTGTTTATATGTAATTTCTTTTCCATTACATACAATCGCTATTTGATTAGGATTCTGTTTTACCTGCTCTTCAAATAATTGAGGAGCTGTTACAGTCTCACAAAGTAATGTTTTATGAACTCTAGTCGTATGATTGAAATCAAATAATATTTGATTCTTTTCTGTTTTAGGCATTACATCTAGATC
>NZ_JBEUTW010000379.1:0-3278 GCF_040492675.1 Bacillus sp. AP50 | reverse complement strand
TATATAGTGTAAGACAAAGGAGGGCTGGAATATGAAGGGTGAAATAGATTACGCACATTTAATCCAATTAACTTTATCAGGAAATAAAGAAGCATATAGCAAGTTGTATGATAAAACGATTCAAGAAGTATATAAAACAGCACATTTTTTAATAGAGGATAAAACGGATGTAGATGATGTCGTTCAAGAAATATACATACAACTATATGAATCGCTTCGTAAGTATGATAGCGAGAAGCCATTTCGTCCTTGGCTAATTGGACTTGCGATTAAACAAATTCACTCTTATAGAAGAAAGAGGTGGATGCGACTACGAATTATAAAAAAAGCAGAAGAGCAAAGAAAGTCAGTGCAAATTGATTTTTCTAACGATGTTGTAAGTAAAATATCAAACCAAAAACTAATTGAACTCATTCATAAATTACCGTATAAATTGAAACAAGTTATTATCTTAAGATACTTACACGATTATTCACAAGAAGAAGTAGCACAAATATTACATATTCCAATTGGTACTGTGAAATCTAGAATTCACGCAGCATTAAAGAAACTACGTCAAAAAGAGCAAGTAGAAGAAATCTTTTTAGGAGAGGTAGGGAATGTGAAATGAGTTTAGATTGTAGAGTTAGAGAATCTATACAAGAAGAATCGAAGGGAATTGTTGCCCCGCCGGAGTTAAAAGAAAAAGTAATTGTTCAGATTAAAATGAATCGCGGAGGGAACAAAAGGAAGAAGCGTCTTATTGCAGGAGTGCTTGCGGCAGCATTTTTAATCCCGACGACTGGTTTTGCGTATCAATCTATTATGGCGGATGGTATATACGGATCTTTCGAGAATTTAAAAAAACATGCCGGAACGATGACATTAGAGGCGTATATGCGTTTTAGTGCAAAATTATCAGAGGCGAAAGATGAAATGGGTACGAAGGAATATGAAGAGTTTACAAAAGAACTAAAAAAATTAACAAATGCAAAACTTACGTACGGAGATTCGAACGGTAATATTGATTATGATCAATTATCACCAGCAAAAAGAGAAGAAATGAAAAAGGTAAGTATGGGTCTTCAGCCATACTTTGATAAATTAAATGGTCATAAGTCTAGTAAAGAAGTATTAACACAAAAAGAGTTTGACCGTTATGTGGAAGCTTTAATGACATATGAAATCGTACAAGTGAAGACAAAATCAACTGGTGGGATGAAAGTAGAAGAAGTACCTGAGGCGTACAAAGAAAGATTTATTCAAGCGGAGCAGTTTATGGAGTATGTAGATGAAAAGGTGAGATAAGTAAAAAGCTCAATGCTTTAGCTTTGAGCTTTTTTATTAAAACAAAAAAAGAGTGTTCAATTATATTTTTTCATATTTGCAGTATCTTTTTGTATAAAACAATCTAAAAGTGAATAACCAGCTATTAAACTAATTATCGTAACAAAAGTTGTATTTATTAGAATAATATTAACTAAATAAGGTAGGTATTCTGCAAGTGGTGAAAAGAGTAGTGCTGGGGAAAAGGAAATGAATAGTGTAGGCACTGTAATAGCAATAAATTTATCCGGTTGAAAGCTCCAGTTTTGTTTACTTGTTTCGCGATTAATAGATTGAAGGAATCGTAATAAAATGCCAACTATAAGAGGGAAGAGTGTAAAGTAGAATAATCTTGGATAAACGTTAAAGTTCACTTGCGTGTCTGTATCTAAATAAAATTGAATTTTTACTCCTACAAATAATAATAAGACGATAAATAATGTAAAGCAGAGGTATAGCATCACTTTTTGCATTATATTCCACCATCCTTTACTCAAAATATATTCAAAAAAAGAAGAGATATACAATAACTACTGTTGTATATCTCTTCTTTTACTGTTAGTTAATAGTGGAGTTTGCTTTTTCTTGCTTCGTGAAATAATCAATAATGCCCATTGCACTAATTTCTATATCTAGATGTAAAATATTATAAACGGAATGATCTGATGGAACGTTTAACTTTGTAAGATGAGAAGAGATTTTATCCATTAACAAAGTTTGTAAAGCTTTAGTCGCTTCATCGAAATCATTATACTTTTCAAAGACTTCCTTACCAGTCTGAACGAAAATAGGTAGCCAATGTTCCAGTTGATTGTATACTTCTGTAACATGAGAGGATGCGCCGTAATGACCGAAATAAATAGTATCTACATCCATACTTTGAATATGATTTTTAGAAGCAATCATCGCATCTGGTTGGAATTGTGAAGGGGACGTTGATGGTAGATATAACTCTACACCAACGTTTGCGAGTTCTCTATAATAAATTCCAATTGTATCACCAGTGAAAATCCCATTTGTTAATGAATCATGAATGCTAATATGGTGCTTCGCATGTCCTGGTGTATCATAAAATGTAAGGGTGCGGTCTTTTGCAATTTTTAACGTATCACCATGTTGTACAATATGAACACGTTCTTCTTCAATTGGAAGAATTGGATCGAAGAGTTTATCGAAATCTTCTTTGTAGACAGCTTTTGCACCCAAAATAAGTTTTGTTGGATTAATCATATGACGAGCACCACGAGAATGCACATATAACGTAGCATTTGGGCACTTTTCCATCATTAAACCAGCAGCCCCTGCGTGATCTAAATGAACGTGTGTAACGATAATGTTTTTAACTGCGTTTAAATCAATATGTAATTGTTGTAAGCCTTCTAAAATATACGGAAGAGAAGGGGCTGCACAAGTTTCAATTAAAGTAATATCGTCACCTAATAAAACGTACGTACCAGTTCGTTCATTATGTTGTAAATCGAAATCATCAATCAGATATAGGTGAGAAGATAATTGCTCTACTTTTTTCATATTTACCACTCCTTATATACTGCATGTTTCTATTATACGCTAAAATAGAAAAAAGGCAGAAAACGAAGCTCGTCTTCTGCCTTTTTGTAATATTATTATTTCGTTTGTTGTTTATTAATAGACATAATGAACAGTCCAACAATCCCGCCTACTAATGGAAGCATAATTTCTCCTGCTAAATTAAAGTAGGAGCTTAAGAATAAACCATTTACATCGATTACCCAGCCAGTAACATACAATAACATCATATATAGTACGAAATAAAACTCGCGATTTGAAATCGTTTCATGTTGTGCAGTTTTCATAATGGACACCATCCTTTTCTTTTATAATGGAATATAAACTGTCACATTTTGTTCACATTTCAATTGTAAAACTTTCCATCATAAAAGTCTAGTAGTATGTGTCGAATTTTGAACGGAAATAAAGCGTTATCATTATAT
>NZ_JBEUTW010000378.1:0-9756 GCF_040492675.1 Bacillus sp. AP50 | reverse complement strand
TTTGGCACATTATACAGATCAAGAAAGAATTACTATTGGTATTCCTATAATTGAAAAGAATCTTGAACAAAGTGAGAATCTTAATAAGTTGATTCCTTTAGGAAGTGAAATCCAGCCGCATCACACCTTTAAACAATTAGTAAATGAGATTGAACAAACGACTTTATTCGGGTATGAAAATCAGGAGTATCCGCTCTCTGAATTATTAGTTAAACACAATTTAACTCCTTTTCAAATTGTAATCGGGATGGAAGGATTACATAATGAAAATTCGCTAGAAGAATACGCAGAGAATAATTTAGCCCTATGGATACGAAGAAAATGGAATGAAATACATAATGAATTTGAATTTCAAATTTCTTGCAAGTCCCGTTCATTCTCTTCTTTGCAACAGTTTGCCAATTCGTATTGTTATGTTTTAAAGCAAGTTTCACAAAATCCGAATTTGGCATTGAAAGATATTTGTATTATTGCAGAAGAAGAAAAAGAGTTGTTAGAAGGATTGAATACTTTTCAAACGGGCATAGACTTGTTTCAATCATTTCAAGATTTGTTTGAAGCGCAAGTATTAAAAACTCCAGATCAAATTGCTGTTGTTTGTAATGATCAATCTTTGACATATAGAGAATTGAATAAGAAAGCGAATCAATTGGCTTCTATTCTTCAAAGTAAAGGTGTTTCAAAAGAAAGTATTATTGGCGTTATGGTAGATCGGTCATTAGAAATGATTATTGGTATGATGGGGATTTTAAAAGCAGGAGCAGCGTATTTACCAATCGACCCTAACTACCCAACTGAACGAATTGAATATATGTTACAAGATAGTCAAGCAAAATATTTACTTAGTAAGCGAACAGAGGAAGTATTGCCACAATTTGCAGGTGAAGTACTGTATCTTGATAAAGAATATCTTTTTCAAGGTGAAGAAAGTAATTTAGTTCGAGAACATAATCCTAATGATTTAGCTTATGTTATTTACACATCAGGATCGACAGGAAATCCAAAAGGGGTAATGATAGAACAAAAATCGCTAGTTCATTTTTTAAATGTAATGAGAGAAAAAGTAAAAGCTAATCAATCATTCTTGTTTCTTGCTAGTGTATCTTTTGATATTTCCTTGTTAGAAATATGTCTTCCTTTAACGCAAGGTTCAAAAGTAGTAATTGCTACAGAGGACCAGTTTGCAACAAAAGAATTGTCTCATTTGGTCAAAAAACATAAGGTGGATTTATGGGAATCAACGCCATCGCGAATGGAAGTGATTTTGAGTGATCCAGAAGGGGCGATTTTTCTAAAAGATTTAAAATCTATTTTATTAGCAGGAGAATCATTTTCCGTTGATTTGGTTGAAAAAATTCGTTGTATCAGTGAAGCAACAATTTTAAATATTTATGGTCCCACAGAAACAACCATTTGCGCAACAGTAAAAGACTTGAGCACTTCCAAAGAAGTTACGATTGGCAAACCTAACCCGAATTATCATTCCTATATATTGAATAAGTATGGCCAATTAAAACCATTTGGAATTCCCGGTGAACTCTGCATTGCTGGCGTAGCGGTAGCACGAGGGTATCTTGGTAAAAATAAACTGACAGATGAAAAGTTTGTACCGAGTCCTTTTGCGGCAGGGGAAATGATGTATCATACAGGTGATCTCGTTCGTTGGTTGCCTAATGGAGAACTTGAATATTTAGGTAGAATGGATCATCAAGTGAAAATTCGGGGGTATCGGATTGAATTAAGAGAAATCGAAACTCAATTAAGGGAATATCCAGAAATAAACCAGGCTATCGTTGTTGATCAAGTGTATGGAAATAGGAAATTATTAGCTGCCTACTATGTATCGGATAACAAGGTGTCTTTTGGTGAAATCAGAAAATATTTAAGTGATAAATTACCTGAGTTTATGATTCCTGAAAAAATGATTCAGGTAGAAGAGATTCCATTGAATCCAAATGGAAAAGTGGATAGAAAAAGATTGTTGGATATAACACAACCAGATTATGTATCAATTCCATACGTTGCTCCGCGCAATGAAATTGAACAAAAATTAGTGCGTGCATGGGAAAAAGTTATGGAGATCGAGGGAATCGGTATTCATGATAATTTTTTTGCATTAAAAGGAGAATCTATTAAAGCACTTCAGGTAATTAATTTATTAAGAAAAGACGGCTTAAAAATAAGTACAACAGATTTTTTTAAGCACCCCACAATCGCTCAACTGAGTTCTTGTGTAAAGCTAGAGCATAAAGAGGAAAACCTTGAAAGTAGACCAACTCATGTTAAAGATTTGTCTAAGCCATTTTCCTTAACAGAAGTTCAGACCGCGTATATGATAGGACGGAATTCACAGTTTGAATTAAGTGGTATTTCCCCTCAAACATATTTTGAATATGAAACAGCATTGGATATCAATCGTCTTTCAAAAAGTTTTCAAAAGGTAATTCATCGTCATCCAATGTTGCGAGCTGTAATTTTACCAGAGGGAAAACAGCAAATATTACAAAGCGTTCCTGATTACGAGATTGAAATAGTGAGTCTCATAGATTTAGATGATAGGAATCAACATGCTCGCTTACAAGAAGAGCGTTCTCGAATGACTAACCATGTATTCCCTTTGGGGCAATGGCCTTTGTTTGAATTGAAAGCTTTTCTTTTAAAAGAAGAGACGTATTTATTATGTTTTCGATACGATGCTTTATTAATGGACGGAGCAAGCATGAACATTGTTGGACAGGATTTGTTGCATTATTATTATAAACCAAATCAAAAATTAGAATCTTTATCTTTTGATTTTCAAGATTATATGTTTATCTATGATGAAATGGAACAAAGCGAAGAATATAAAACAGCAAAAGATTATTGGACAAGTAAGCTTCCTGACTTTCCGTTTGCACCTTCTTTGCTGTTAAAAAAAGATCCAGCAGAGATTGCTACTCCTAAATTCCAATCACTTACAAAAATCCTGGATAATAAAAAATGGACAAAGCTACGAAAGTTAGCACAAGAGAAAGAGGTAACGCCTTCCGCTCTACTTTGTACAATATATGGTGATGTGTTGGCATATTGGAGTAATCAACGTCGATTAGCAATTAACTTGACTGTATTTAACCGTTATCCTGTTCATGATGAAGTAGAACAGATTGTTGGAGATTTCACATCACTTATTTTATTGGATGTTGATGTAAAACCAGAGCAAACTTTCTTTACTAGAGTAAAAGAAACGCAAGCTACTTTATTAGATGGCCTTGAACATCGTCATTACGATGGAGTTAACTTTATTCGAGATTTTACTCGATATCATCAAATGACGCCAAAAGCAGTTATGCCAATCGTTTTCACCTCGATGTTAGCAGGTGCAGGTGCTTTCTCTTGGGAACAACTTGGTTCTCTTCGCTATATTCATGCTCGGACTCCACAAGTGTATTTGGATAATGTAGTAATTGAAAAAAATGGAGAGTTATTAATTAGCTGGAACTATGTTGAAGAGTTGTTTGATGTTGATGTAATAGAAGCAATGTTTTCCCAATTTGTTGACTTATTGGAACAATTGGTGAAACAAAGCGATATAACATCTTTGCATATGAAAGAATCGGATCAAACTCTAATTAAGCAATACAATGAAACAACAAAAAAAATACCTTCAACTACTCTGTATCAATTATTTACAGACCAAGTAAAACGTACGCCGGATGAAGTAGCGGTGGTATTTGAACAAGAATGGTTAACATACTCGGAACTTCATAAACGTTCTAATCAAATTGCCCACTTCTTAAAAGAGCAAGGTATTGGTCTAGGTGACAAAGTGGGTCTTTTAGCAAAAAGGCGAGTTGACACAATTGTTAATATGTTAGGTATTTTAAAATCAGGTGCCGCTTATGTTCCGATTGATCCCGATCATCCTTTAGATCGCCAAACATATATTTTAAAAAATAGCTCATGCAAGCTTTTATTAGAACCTAGTCTTTATGAAGAAAATCATTTGTCATTTTATACAACAGAAGATATGCCCGCTATTGCTGGTCCAGAAGATATTGCCTATATTATATACACTTCAGGAAGTACAGGAAAACCAAAAGGAGTAATTATTACTCACCAAGCGGTTACAAATACTATTCAAGACATAAATCAAAAATATGAGGTGAATGAAAATGATCGTATTATTGGTATCTCTTCCATGTGTTTTGACCTATCTGTATACGATATTTTCGGAGCTTTAAGCACAGGTGCAATGTTAGTAATGATTCGTGATCCGAGAGACATGCAAGAATTAATCCGCACTGTCGAACGTAGAGGGATTACAATTTGGAATACAGTGCCTGCAATCATGGATTTGGCATTGGAGCAAGTAGGTTCTCATTTTGAATATCCTTCTTTACGTTTAGTTTTACATAGTGGAGATTGGATTCCGCTTTCTTTACCAGAAAAAATAAAACGACATTTTCCGATTGCAGAAGTAGTCTCACTAGGAGGGGCAACAGAAGCATCGATTTGGTCAATTTATTATCCGGTCAAACAGGTGGAATCACATTGGAATAGTATTCCATACGGGATGCCCTTGGCAAACCAAACGTATTATGTGTTGAACTATGAAAAGAAAATGTGCCCTGTTGGTGTAATTGGAGATTTATATATCGGGGGAGTGGGCCTTGCTAAAGGATATTTAAATGATGAAAAGAAAACAAATGAAGCGTTTGTGTCACATCCTGATTTTGGTCTTATATATAAAACAGGAGATTGTGGAAAAATGCATTCTGAAGGATATATTGAATTTTTAGGCCGCCAAGATTACCAAGTGAAAATTCAGGGATATCGAGTAGAGTTAGAAGAAATCTCTCATTGTCTTCTAACTTATAAACAAGTCGAACATGCTATCGTAATTGATCAAACAGATGAGAACGGAATAAAATTTTTAGTAGCATATGTGGTAACTGAGCAAAATATTAGTACAACAGAACTACGAAAGCATTTGCGAGATCACTTGCCAGATTATATGATTCCTTCTTATTTTGTTTATTTGGACCAATTACCCCTGACTCCAAACGGGAAATTAGATAGAAAAGCGCTACCTACTCCGGAGAAACAAAAAAATGAAGTATTTATTGCCCCAAAAACTGAAATGGAAAAAATATTAACTAGTATTTGGCAAGAAGTACTCAAAATAGATCAGGTTGGAGTAAATGATCATTTCTTCGCCTTAGGTGGAGATTCGATAAAAGCGATTCAAGTGTCCGTCAGACTGTATCGACAAGGATTCGAGCTTGAACCAAAAAATATATTTTCATTTCCTATATTAAGGGACATGGTTCAATTTGTTAAAAAGCTAGACCAGTTTTCAAGTTCACAAACAAATGATGTAAACATAATGAACGATAATAAAGCTACATTACTAAATGTTAAAGATAAACAACTTAATCAACATACACTTAACAAAATACAAGAAAAAATGCCGGATATAAAAATAGAACGTATTTACCCGTTAGCACCTTTCCAGGAAGTTATTTATGAGCATGCTACGAATGAACCTGATACAAATGCATATTTTGAACAAACAATTTGGGCACTTGAGGGGGAGCTGGATATTAAACTCTTTATTCAGTGTTTCCAACAATTAGTTGATCGTCATGATTCTTTAAGAACAATAATTGTGCAAGATGAACAAGCAAAACCTTGGCAAGCTGTTCTATATGATGTTCAAATAAATTCAGAAATAAAAAACTTGATTGAGATGACGAAACAAGAACAGCAAGAATTCCTAAAACAGTGGATGAATGAAAATTTAAGTCGAGGATTTAAAAATGATGAACTTATGACACGTCTCTGTATATTCCAACTAGGTAATAACGAGCATAAAGTAATTTGGAGTTCCCATCATCTATTATGTGATGGTTGGAGCGTCAGCATTTTGATAGACGAATTATTCCAGCTCTACGAAACTACAAATGCCGGAACTACGGCGGGGTTACCCATGGTAAAACCTTTTGAAACATTTATAGATTGGACTTTGGCACAAGATCATGAGAAAGCACGTCATTTTTGGCGAGATTATTTATCAGGATACAATCAGAAAATTAGTATTCCTAAAAAGAAAGTCCCATCTAAAAGTGAAGGGTTAAACTTCACTTTTATGGATTTAACATTAGACAAGGATTTGACTGATCAGTTACAGACATTTGTAACTAAAAATAATATAACTATGAATACGGCATTACTAGCTGTATGGGGAATATTGCTTGGCAAATTCAACGGAACGAGAGAAGTAGTATTGCCTAATCTAGTATCAGTCAGACCTCCCGAAGTAGAAGGAATTGAAAATATGTTCGGTCTGTTCACAAATGTTTTGCCTATCCGATTAGCATGGACAGAAACGCAATCTTTTGTGGACTTCCTGCAAAAGGTACAACTAGAGACATTGAAATGTAATGAGTATGCATACTATTCATTTGTTGATATACAAAAGCAAAGTGAATTAAAAACTGAGTTGACTGACCATCTTTGGGTTTTTGAAAACTATCCAACTAATCCAGCAATCTTTTCTTCAAATGAAAACAGACATTTTGCTATCACGGATTACGAAGTTGTTGATGAGCCACATGTAAAGTATGGAATTATGTGCTTCCCTGAAGAAAGACTTACAATAAAGTTTGGATATGATCAAACGGTATATGAAGCAGAGAAAATACAGGAAATATTAAATCACATCCATGGGTTAATCAACACGATTCTTCAAAATCCAATACAAACAATTTGTGATTACAAATTATAAAAAATGAAAAGGCGAGCAAGAACTCGCCTTTTTAAATAGAATAGGAGTAAATCAAATGACAAAAAAATTACAGTTATCAGCCGAAGAAATGCGTCAGTTAGGATATCAAGCGGTTGACTTGATTGTTGATCATATGAATCATTTAAAAAGTAAACCAGTTTCAGAAACGATTGATAGTAATATTTTTAGAGACAAGCTAATTGAAACGATTCCGGAAAACGGATCTAATCCAAAAGAATTACTTCATTTTCTTAATAACAATGTGTTTAATCAAATTACTCATGTGGATCATCCTCATTTTATGGCTTTTGTGCCAGGTCCTAATAATTATGTTGGTGTATTAGCAGATTTTTTAGCAAGTGGGTTTAATGTATTTCCTACAGCTTGGATAGTAGGTGCAGGTGCCGAACAAATTGAATTAACGACAATTAACTGGTTAAAATCAATGCTAGGATTCCCTGATTCAGCTGAAGGACTATTTGTCAGTGGTGGTTCCATGGCTAATTTGACTGCACTTACTGTAGCGAGACAGGTCAAGCTGAATAATGACATAGAAAATGCGATTGTTTATTTTTCTAACCAAACTCATTTTTCTGTAGATCGAGCACTTAAAGTATTAGGTTTTAAACAGCATCAAATTTGCCGAATTGAGACAGATGAAGACTTAAAAATTTCAGTTAGTACTTTAAGAAAACAAATAAAAGAAGATCGATTAAAAGGGAAAAAACCATTCTGTGTTATTGCTAATGCAGGGACAACGAATTGCGGAGCGGTGGACTCCCTCGATGAATTGGCTGATGTATGTGGTGATGAAGATATATGGCTACACGTGGATGGGGCTTATGGGGCTGCAGCAATTCTCAGTGAAAAAGGAAGGGAGTTATTAAGTGGAATTCATCGTGCCGATTCTTTAACGTTAGACCCGCATAAATGGCTTTTTCAGCCTTATGATGTTGGTTGTGTACTTATTCGAAATAGCCAATATTTAAGTGAAACATTCCGTATGATCCCAGAGTATATTAAGGATACAGAAACTAATATAGAAGAAAAAGTGAATTTTGGGGAGCGTGGAATTGAACTTTCTCGTAGATTTAGAGCATTAAAGGTATGGCTTTCTTTTAAAGCATTCGGAGTTACAGCTTTTCGTGAGGCAATTGATCATGGCATTATGCTAGCTGAACAAGTTGAAGAGTTTTTAAGGAAAGAAAAAGATTGGGAAGTAGTAACACCTGCCCAATTAGGAATTGTTACTTTTCGTTATATTCCATGTGAGCTAACATCTACAGATACAATTCATGAAATAAACAAAAAATTGGTGGAAGAAATTAATCAAAGAGGATTTGCTATGCTAAGTACGACTAAATTAAAAGAAAAAGTAGTAATTCGACTTTGCTCTATTAACCCAAGAACAACAAAAGAAGAAATACTTCAAATCATGATGAACATAAAAGCATTAGCAGAGGAAATAAACACATCGCCTAAACATCTTATATCTGTTTCTCAACCTTGATATATTAGGCGGATTTTACATATTAATAGCCGATTCTTATTTAGAATCGGCTATTATATTTAAATGATAAATACATATATACTATTTATAAGTGTTTCTCTTGTAATGGGATTAAGCCTCAACCTTGGATACTCGTTTGAAACCAGTCTTTATTGCTTGTACTATTTCGTTCACAGCATAAATAGATACATCGGCATTTGGATTTAACCCTTCAAACCAGTGATAGGCATTTGGATATAAATGAAACTCCACATCAACACCAGCTTGTGCTAGTTTGCTTACATAGGTTAATGTTTCGCTGCGGAATGGATCTAATTGACCAACAAATGTGTAAGTATACGGTAAGTCACTATAATCCTCAGCTCGAGAAGGTGCTGCATAGGCAGGGATTTGATCCGTTCCATACATTTCTCCTAAATACATTTTCCAGCCAGCTTCATTTGCCTTTTGGTTCCAAACAAATCCCTCTTTAATTTCATTCGCTGAAGGTGTATCATTTCTGTCATCAATCATTGGATATAGTGGCATTTGTAAACAAATTGAAGGATATTTTCGATCTCGTGCTAATAATGATAATGCTGCTGTTAGTCCACCGCCAGCGCTTACTCCTGCAAGCCCAATTCGATTCGAATCAATGTTTAATGACTTTGCATTATCAGCAATCCATTTTAAAGCTGAATAACAATCCTCAATTGGTGCTGGGTAAGGGTGTTCAGGTGCTAAGCGGTAGTCTACAGACACGACCACACAGCTAGCTTCTTTTGCAAACCTCATACAAATATCATCGTTATCATCTATAGACCCTAAGATATAACCTCCACCATGTATCCATAATAAGACAGGTAAAGATTCATGATTTGATTTTGGACGATAAATTCGTAATGGTAACGGATTATCATCAGGCCCAACAATGACTTTATCTGTTAAAGAAAGAGAGTCATCAACAACGGTAGGTGGTCTCATTTGAGCTATTCCTTCTCTGATTGATTGCAAATTTTCTGGGCGTAAATCGAGATCCGGAAACATCTCTAATCCTTGTAATAATTCTGGATTTACTCTAGTTTTCATTTTAGCACCTCTATTTGTAATTGTTTTCAAATAAATGAAGTGTATTCTAAGTAGTTTAATTGTGAAAGAACACCACAATTAAATTGTAAATTGGATATGTTATAACGGTCAACAGAATATTCGGAAATTAAAACCTTTCTCAAGAAGGAGTTTCATGCAATCAATAATACAAGTAGTGGATTTAAGAGCAAAGTGGTTTAATGTCGTTGTAATTATGTACATTAGAAAAATTTATTTTTGAGTCTAGAAAAGGATTAGATTCTTTTCTAGACTCATGAAGAATTATGAAAAGCAAAATTTTATAGATAGTTATCTTAAAAATAAACAAAGAGAGAAGAACTAGCCAATGTTCTTCTCTCTTTTTCATATGTAATTAGGGTATCCATAACTGTAAATATGGATGGTATAGATT
>NZ_JBEUTW010000377.1:0-2438 GCF_040492675.1 Bacillus sp. AP50 | reverse complement strand
AATAAGAACTAATCAACATTTTTCGTTTAAGATAGTCTATCCATCTCTTACTACCTAATGACCTCAAATAAACGCTATTCAAGTCATGTTAAGAGGTACCAAAGACGCCCATATGGGCATCTTTGGTGTAAAAACACCTTATAGTATGTAAGGTGTTTTCTTATTTACTATATCTGGAATACCTCTATTTGAATAGTAAAATGTGGCTTAAATTTTACCTCGATTGTTTTGTTTTCTACACCGCCTTGAACATATAAGGAGTTACTACGAGTATAGATTCGTTTTGCCGATTTCATCTCGGCTTCAAAGATACATTTATTTTCATAAGACATGTACAATGAAACAGTTTCCACGTAATTCTTGTTATGAACGAATATCGGAATTTTTGAAGGTTTCAATGAGGCTGGTGAAGCTATCACTGGCATGACCAGTCTTCATGCCGCGCCTGAAGACTTCCAAAACAGTTGCTGGCAAAGCGATGTCGATGCCGGCTTCTTGGGTAGTATGAACAACGTGCTCAACGCTCGCCAAGCCCATTGCGAGTCTGTCCACGTCACCAGGGTGCTCCCCCTCGTCGAGACGCGGGGTATAGAACTCTACGAATTTCGGGAGTGACGACATCATCGCCGAAGCGTATGGTAGGAATTGCTCCGCCGTAATGCCGTTTGCGTTAGCGATTGCAAGAGCATGTAGGTAACTTAGCATTGCTGTCCAGAATATATCCATCTGTATCTGATAGTATAGCATGGCTAATCCGGGGTCCTCGCCCCGGTAATCGGTACTTGTTAACACTTTCAAGGTCTCCCTGTGAGCCTCGAAGGCCACTCGATCACCACTATAGTATGTGTAAGATTCCGACTTACCTATGCCTGACGGTGGAACTTGCACCCCTCCAGTAATATGCCAGGCTCCACGGTCTTCCAACCATTTAGCCGCCTTACGAGCTTTCTCCGGAGTATCCGAACTCAAGTTAACGAGCACCTTACCGAATAAGTTCTCAGAGACGGGTTCAAGAATAGAGTACATCACATTGTAATCTGTAAGGCTAAGGATTACCAACTCGTTAGCAGCTAACGCCTCGTTGACCGTGGACACCCTGATGGCTCCTTTTGCTACAAGCTGGTCTGCTTTACTTGAAGTCCGGTTCCACACGGTCAACGAGTACCCGTATTCCAGAAAAACGTCTGCCATCGCCTGACCCATCGGCCCTAACCCTATGACTGTTACTGATTTTCGGTTCCCAACCGCGTTTGTAGTTTCAGAACCATTTTTCTCATTTTGGCTATTACTTTTCAATGAAAAAACCCCTTTCAGGTGAAATTAAGTAAATCATAAAGGATTACACTAGTGTCAATGTCAACACAAACAAAAATGGCCCCGGAGCAATTTATCATGCTCGGGACCATTTCTACATTAAACAGTTCTCTTTTTCCTAATCGTTAAAGCGATTTGCCTCTCCAGTAATCTCTTTAATCCATGAAGTGCTTCGATTTGATAATTCACATTACTTAGCTTTTTTTCATACGTTTCCAGCATCTCTTCGCAATATTGATATTCGTCAGGATTTGCCGCTTCGCTCTTGAACAATACTTTAATCTCATCTGCTGTTAATCCAAGCTTCAAGTATAACTGAATCGCTTTGACTCGTTCTATGGCCGATTCGTCGAAATCCCGGTAATCGTTCTCCAACCTATCGGCGTTTAGAAGTCCTTTATTGTCATAATGCCGGATGGATCGTATGCTGACATTGGTCAATCGTGCTAGTTCGCTTATTTTCACTCCTAACAAGCCTCCTTGCATGCTCATAATAAATTGATTATACAACGGCGATTTTCCATTATTATTTGCCCTAAATGAACTTGTAGTATTTGTAAAATACAGTTTTTCATAAAAGGAACTTAAAGAAACTCTAACATAACAAACAGTTCACAATGGAGTTTGTGAATTTTTCCCGAAAATATCCTTTATTTGTGATACAAATCCTGGTTCTAGATTTTGAACTACCCTCCATGATTTATATACACAGTTTATGGACATATTTCTAGCTAAAACGGACGAAAAACTCACCCATATGAGAATATTTTAGGTGTTGTTTACGAGTATACTATATTAAGAGGGCAAAAAACTGTATAATTTTTAGAACTAGCCAGGGCTTATTTATCATGCACATTTATAAGAAAATACTCCTTTTTTAAATGCTTTTATTTTGGTAAACGAAAGCCTTTTTTAATTCTGTTCTTAAGTTAATGGCTATGTAAGGTGACCCCTATTATAAAAGTACGACATTAATACTTCTTTTGATTGATATAATGTATAATAGCGTCATATAAAAATTCAGCTAAGTCTTCATTACTAAATTGATTTATATAATTTTTAAATCGATTATCAAATTTATACGTATTTGCAATACATGTCAACATTTCAGAATCACATACAAT
>NZ_JBEUTW010000376.1:0-10964 GCF_040492675.1 Bacillus sp. AP50 | reverse complement strand
CTTTATTTATAAAACACCCATTTAAAAAATGGATGTTTTATATTTTAATATATTAGGTGTAATATATAGTTTAAAAAAGCGGAATACTTTGCGGAAAGTTAAAAATATTTTTCGGATCATATTTCGCTTTTACTTCCATTAATCGGTCAAAGTTGCAACTGAAGTATGCATCTGGCCAATTTTTAATGGATAGGTCAGGCGTATTAACGTAGACACCTTTTGTAAATGGAAGCATCGCTAAGCGGAAGTCTTCAACCCATCGAATACTTCCAGCGGCACCTTCTGGTTGCTCCCAAGTAGCGAATATTGACATGTTTGATAGTGCTTTTCGGTAAAAGTAAGCAGTTGCCTCATTTGGCACCTCAGCAACAGCACCGCCTAATCCGTGGGAAAATATGGAGGTGGTAAAAAAGGGTAAGTTAAATCGTAATTTCTATTTGATTGCCTTCTGGATCACCTATTACACTTTCATAATAGCCATCTCCAGTAAAACGTGGTCCATTTAATAAAGGATAACCAGCATCTTTTATCACCTTTGTCAGTTCATTCACTCGTTCTTCACTACCGACAGAAAAAGCCATATGAGCATAGCCAGTTATGTTTAAATTAGGCTTATTTTCAACCCCTTTTTTACGCATAAGTTCAAGCCTTGCTCCAGATTCGAACGTAATAAAATAAGATTCAAATTGTTTCATTTCATTATGGTATAACGAGTTTGCTTTACCATTAAAGTATTTTATATAAAAATCACGCATACATTCTAAGTCATTTACCCAAATTGCGATATGTTCAATTTTCATAGGTTTCACCAATCCTATCTGTATCAATTAGGCTTCCACTGTATTAAATTTGCATTTGCATTGCAACAATTTTGCTTTGCTATTAAAGCTAGTTGTTAATTTTTGATTATGTACGTACATACAATATGTAATTAAGTGAATGACCATCATAGTAATTACAGAAAAGGGTGAATACAGTATATGAATCAATTTGAGCAAATGATGTACGTTGGTGTCATCATGTCTATTGTACTATCTGTAATGATTTTAGGGTCCTTATATTATAATCCTCGACTTTCATTAACTGATTATCCGAAAGATATTCAAAAAGTAGTTTTTCCAAAATCGATTCATGAAAAAAAGCAAACCATTTATTTTAATATTTTATATAATACTATTCTTTTCGGTACTCCTTTCATTTCTACATATATACTACATAAGCATGAAAAATTAATGTATATGGATGCCTATTTACACACTTTTGGTATTTTAATGATTTTCAATTTAGTAGATTTACTTATAATTGATTGGCTAATTTTTTGCTGGATTACTCCAAGGTTTGTTGTGATTCCTAGTACGGAAGGTATGAAAGGATATAAAGATTATAAGTTTCATTTAAGAGGGGCTATAGTCGCTACTCAAATTTTAGCAATCGTAAGTTTATTTTTGGCGGGAATTGCTACAACTATTTAGTGTGAAGAAGGGCATGGAGCTTTTATAAAAGATAAGGAGATTTATAATATATAGAATTAGAAATGAGAATTTGATAGTATTGGAGTAAGGAGTTTTAATAACAGTATATTAAACAATATTAATATACTGTTGCAAATGTTTTGATATTATGTAAGATTATACAATTTTACGAAGGCATTTGGTAAAATTCAAAAAAATTTAATGGAGGCTAATATGAAAAAAGTAATTGGCGCAGCAACAGCAACTGTTTTTGGATTGGGGGCGTTTACCACAACTGCTACCGCAGAAACAATTGTAACAGCAGATGTACTTAACGTACGTGAAAAACCGACTACAGAATCAAAAGTGGTCGAAAAAGTAAAGAATGGGCAAGAGTTAAAAGTCATAAATACCGAAGATGGCTGGTCAAAAATTGAGTTGAATGGTAAAGAAGTGTTTGTAAGTTCGGAGTTTACAAAAGATGTATATCATGTAACGGCGAATTTGTTAAATGTACGCACTGAAGCAAACACGGATTCAGAAATTCTTGGCAGACTAAAAAAAGATGATGTAATTGAATCAACGCATCAAGTAAAAGACGGATGGCTGCAATTTGAGTATAAAGGAAAAACTGCTTATGCAAACGTTTCTTTCCTATCAAGTACAGCACCAACTGAAAAGAAAACTGAAGAGAAAACGAAGCAAGTAGCGAAAGTACAAAAATCAGTTAAAGAAAAGAAAGAAGTAAAGACGCAGAAAGTAGCAAAAGCGAAAGAAACAACGAAAGCACAAGAAATAGTAAAGCCTAAAGAAGAGTTAAAAGTCAAAGAAGAAGTAAAAGTTAAAAAAGAAGAGAAAGCGCAAGAAATAGTAAAGCCTAAAGAAGAGGTAAAAGTCAAAGAAGAAGTAAAAGTTAAAGAAGAACCGAAAGTGCAAGAAATAGTAAAGCCTAAAGAAGAAGCAAAAGTCAAAGAAGAAGTAGAGGCAAAAGTCAAAGAAGAACCGAAAGCGCAAGAAATAGTAAAAGCTAAAGAAGAAGAACAAGCAAGAGAAATAGCAAAAGCTAAAGAAGAAGAACAAGCAAGAGAAATAGCAAAAGCTAAAGAAGAAGAGAAAGCAAGAGAAATAGCAAAAGCTAAAGAAGAAGAGAAGGCAAGAGAAATAGCAAAAGCTAAAGAAGAAGAACAAGCAAGAGAAATAGCAAAAGCTAAAGAAGAAGAACAAGCAAGAGAAATAGCAAAAGCTAAAGAAGAAGAGAGAGCGAAAGAAGCATCTAAAAACAACATACAGTCTGCTAAACGTGAATTAACGGTAGTAGCGACAGCGTATACTGCTGATCCAAGTGAAAATGGTACATATGGTGGACGCGTTTTAACTGCGATGGGGCATGATTTAACGGCAAATCCGAATATGAGAATTATCGCAGTTGACCCGAAAGTAATCCCATTAGGATCTAAAGTATGGGTAGAAGGTTATGGAGAAGCTATCGCTGGTGATACTGGAAGTGCAATTAAAGGTAATCGTATTGATGTTTTAATGGGTTCAAAAAGTAAAGCTATGAATTGGGGAAGACAAACTGTTAAAGTGAAAATTTTATAGTAACAATAATTATCCAAATAGAAGTCAGTTCTCTTTATTGAGGCTGGCTTTTATTTTTTTAGTAGAAGGATAATAGGATTTTTAAATGGCTTATTACTAAACCTGTAACAAAACATAAAAAATGTATGATGTTTAGAAAATAAAACTATTAAGAATGAGGTAAGGAAGTAGAACAGAAGTTTATTGAGAAGTAGAGAAGAGTAGTATGTTGAAAACGAAGGATTAACGTATAATGAAATGTATAAATTGGATCAAATCGTTTACTAAACACTGTCACTCATAATAGTGTAATTAAGTTCAAAGGATAGGTGTATTTCATGAAAGAAGTAAGAGAATATATTGAAATAAAGAAACAAGGTGTATTGGAGCTGCAAATAAAAGAAACTGAAGAAAAGTTAGGTGCTGCTTTCCCAAATCAATATAGGGATCTTATTAAATTAGTTAATAATGCTGAAATAGGGGAATGGGTACTATATCCGATTAAAGATAATAGAAATGTAACGAAAACTTGGGATGATATAGTTAGACAAAATGTTGACATGAGAGATGAGTATATTTCAGAAAACCTTATCATAATTGGTGACGATGGTTCAGGGGATAAATTGTGCTTTAAAATAAATAATGGAAAAATGGATGATCAAATATATATTTGGTATCACGCGGATGACGAAATGGAAGAAATATGTCCGAGTTTAAAAGAATTTATTATGGAAACTATTCAGGAAGACGATGCTTTTTAGTCTTAATTATTATCATTTTGTGAATCACTCTTATAAAAGGCGAGGATAGAATATGACAACAGAATTATATGGTGCACATTGCAAAGAAAGGAAAGGGTATAGAGTAATTGAAGGAAGAGGTTCATATAATCATTACTTTGGCGGTCAAGATTGTAATTTGCCAGTATGTAAGTTATGCGGTGAAAAGATGCATCAAATTCTCTGTTTTGATTTAAAAGATGGGAGACTTGCTGAACTTAAAAGTAATGAACTAAATATTTTACCATTCGTTTCATGTTTAAACTGCGCGATGGTATGGGAACCGCAATATTTTCAGTTAAGTGATGGAGGGAAAACTGTTCAAATCATACAGCAGCAAAATACAGAAGAATGGATAATGGAAGAGGAATATAAGTTACCAGTTTTATTACCAAAAACAACGGTAAAGCTTATAAATATGAAAAATGAAGATATACCTACAGATGAAGATAGTTACTGGGAAGCTTTTGACTTGTTCGGTTCTGAATATGTATGTAGATTATTAGGGGTACCGTTATATGATGATCTTCCAAAGGATTTGGCGTGTCCAACTTGTGCGAAAGAGATGAAATATGTTGCTACAATTACTCAAGATATTGAGGAACGTGGACTTATTTCAGTAGTTAATTTCCAGTTTGGGGAAATGAATATATACTATTATTTATGTATAGATTGTTCAATTATAAAAACTGAAATACAAAATACATAACAAGCCTAACATAATATGTTAGGCTTGTTTTTTGATCGCAACATCATTAAGAATTGCATCAAATATATCTTTTTGCGTAAAGTTATCTGTAAAAATAGTTTCTCTGGCAACCTTAATAGTATCGTGCGGATTATACCATTTTTGTAGGGAATCTTCACCAAATTCGTGTCGTTTGTCCCTTGTGTTATGTCGTCTAATAGTTTCCTCTAATGATAAATCAAAGTAATATGCAAATGCATTTTCATCAAAATAACGAATTAATTCTTTTAACATCTCACCATACCTATGACTGTTCAATATACCTTCTAAAATAACAAATTCACATTTTCCTTTTCCGTACTTCGTAATTTCAAATAGTAAATCATGTGATAAATTACCCATTGTATCGTGTACTCTAAGCATATCTCTACGTACAACATCCTGTGATACTAAAAGTGTCCCTTGTCCGAAATGTTCTTGTAGTTGTTTTGCAATCGTTGTTTTACCACTTGCGGAGTTTCCTCTAAGAATGATTAAAGTGGATGTAAATATAGGATTAGACATAATGTATTCCCCCAACAGTATTAATTATATAGAAAATTTTAACAAATGAAGTGAGGAAAGTGTATAATCAATATGATGGATATTTAAGGAGGGGGTAAGATGGGGGATATATTAAAAAATGCACAACCTATATGGAAACGGACTTGGTTTCGTTATCTAGGGGCATTTTTTATTGTTCAGTTACTGTTTATTTTGTGTGAAATCACTGCGTGGGCACCAAACTTTAGGCCAGGCGGAGAGTTTTTTAATAGAATATTAAATTCTCAATTTTTCACTGAATGGTTCACACTCTATACAATCCCGCAATTTAACGTATTTACAGCATTTTTTGCGATTACATTACTACCATATGCATTAGTAGGTGCAATGAAAGATGTAACAGCAAGAAAAAATATAAAGGAATAATAGAGGTATAATATGCTTTTTCAAAAAGAAGGTTTATTGATTAGATACGTAATGGAAGATGATGCATCTATCATTTCTAAATGGTTAACGGACCCAGCAGTCCTGCGGTATTACGAAGGACGAGATAATCCGCAATCTGTAGAAAAGGTGCTTGATCATTTTATACATAGTCCAAACAGTAATGAAAAAAGATGTTTAATAGAATTTGATACCATTCCGATTGGTTACATACAAATGTATCCAGTGGATTCAGAGTGGAAAGCGTTATATGGCTATAAAGAATCACAAAATGTATGGGGTATGGACCAATTTATCGGTGAACCAGCCTATTGGGGAAAGGGAATTGGAACAAAACTTGTTCAGGCAGCAATTACATATATTATGGGTGAAATGGGAGCAGAAGCAATTGCAATGGATCCGAAAGTAAATAATGAACGGGCAATAAAGTGTTATGAAAAAAGTGGATTTAAAAAAGTAAAGATTTTAAAGGAACATGAGTTGCATGAGGGGAAATTAGAAGATTGTTGGATGATGGAATATAAACAATAATAATGGCTTATACAAACAAAGGGGGATGTGTGAAATGAAAAAAGCATTAATCGTAATTGATGTGCAAGCGGGTATGTATACAGCTGGAATGCCAGTACATAATGGGGGAAAGTTTTTACAAACACTGCAAGAGCTTATTATGGAATGTCGTTCAAATGATATTCCAGTTATTTATATCCAACATAACGGTCCTAAAGATCATCCGTTAGAAAAAGGTACGGATGGATGGCGAATCCATGCGGCCATCGCTCCGCAAGAAGGAGATAATATAGTTGAAAAGACGACTCCAGATTCATTCCATAATACAAACTTAAGCGAAGTGTTACAAGAGAAAGGAATTGAACACGTTATTCTTTCGGGAATGCAAACAGAGTATTGTGTAGATACGACAACGCGCAGAGCATGTAGTGAAGGATATAAAGTAACGTTAGTGAGTGATGCACATAGTACATTTAATACAGAAGTGTTACGTGCTGAAGATATTGTGAAACATCATAACGCAGTATTGGGAGCGTTTGCGGATGTTGTTGAAGTAAAAGACTTAAAAGTGGCTGCCTCTAAATAAGAGGCAGTTTTCATTAGAAAAAATAGCGTCAAATACTGTTAGTAAGTCGGTATTTTGAAATAATCAATTATATAATTTCACGTACCATAATGAAAAAATACAAAAAAGGAGCACCACATAATTAAAAAGGGCGCTCCTGCATTAAAACGTTACTTTTTTTTATCTTTATCCAATATATTTTGTTCTTCAGCAAACTCTGTACCATATGCAAAGCGGCGATTAATACGAATGTTATCATTGTTGTGCCTTGTATGAGAGTTAGAGAAGCGATGAACGATTACTTCAGATAAAGTGAAGACGATGGCAGAAAGGATACTGCCCCATGCAATTTGCATATAGTTGTCTAATAAAATATTACCGAAAATCCATACGCTTAAATATGTTAATAAGAAATCCGACATAATGGCACCAGTATTGCCAATTCGATTTAAAATGATTTTATCAACGAACATGTAGGATACGATTGTAACAAAGAGACTGAATGAAATAATTTGGACAAACGTTGCAGGGAAAAATAAAGCAAGCCCAATGCTAAATGCGATAATGCACGATATAAACTTGATAAGCACTACTGTGAAATTATTCAAAATTTACACCTCCGATTTATACATAGTTTTTCAATAAATTCTGGAGTTCATACATTGTAACGGATTTATTTACATAAAACTTTTTCATGTTCGGAATTTAGTCTAAATATTATAAAAACAATGAAAAAATGTTATAGTAAAATGAGAGTGTATGACATTTTTAGGTAAGGGGGAATCCAGGATGTGGATTACTTCAGAAGTAGAAATTCCAGATGAGTTAATTGATCACCTTGAGCAAGGAAAGTTAGTATTATTTGTTGGAGCGGGAGTTTCTATGAAAGGGAAATCAAACTTACCGAATTTTGATGATTTAGTTGATGAAATTGCAAAAACGTTATATGTCGAAAAACGTGAAATAACAGAACCACATGATTATTATCTTGGTAAAATTGCGAAAACAAAAGATGTACATCAAGTCGCAAGAGATCTTGTTCATATAGAGAAATCAAAACCGAATCCATTGCATTATGCAATTCCAAGGCTATTTCCTTTAGATACAGATATCCGCATTGTAACAACAAATTTTGATCAACATTTTACAACAGCAATTAGAGAAATAAATAGAGATATCAATGTTTATTACGCTCCAGCTTTACCGACTGGGAGAGCTTTTAAAGGTCTTGCTTATATACATGGTAATGTAGAACAGGAGAAAGAGGCTTTAATTTTAACAGATGGTGATTTTGGAAGGGCTTACTTAACGGAAGGGTGGGCGAGAAGATTTTTAGTTGATCTATTCTCAAATTACACCGTTTTATTCATTGGATATAGTCATAATGACCCAGTAATGAAATATTTAGCAACTGGTTTACCACCAAGTACAAGACGATTTGCTTTTGTCGCACAAGGAGAAAATACGTACCACTGGGAACATTTAGGGATAAGACCAATTGTGTATCCGAATAAGGTGAATAATCATCAATCCCTCGTAAAAGCAGTAAAACGCTGGGCTGAATTAATGGGTGATAATTATATTACGAAAAGAATGCGTATTCGGGATATTGTAACGGTTCCCCCGTCAGTAGAACAGGAACAATTATCATACATAAAGCAATCGATTAAAAAAATTGAAACAGTACGTTACTTTGTGGAATTTGCTCATGATTATGAATGGGTCGAATGGTTAGAAGCAGAAGGTAAATTACAAAATTTGTTTATGCTTACGCCAAACTATAATGAAGTAGATGAATTACTTGCAGAATGGTTAGTGGAACAATTTCTTTTTAGTCATCAGAAAGAATTATTTCAATTAATTTATAAAAACTATTCTAAAATATCACCGTTATTATGGAGAACAATTTGTAACTACTTAAACGAAACGAAGAGTAAGATGGACCCGCTGTTGTTTGCAAGGTGGACACTCCTTTTATTAGAAACAGCTGAAAAAGATAGTAGCTCTATAGAAAAGATTTCTAAGTTACTGCAAAAATGTTCTTTTCCTGAGCATAAAGAAATTGCCTTATTGTTACTAACTTTTATTTTAGACGGAAAACTGAAGTTGAAACGTGTAAGAAAATGGGGGAATGATACGCAAGAATCAATAGAACTCGAGGAATCGAGTCGCTTACCAGTATCTACATTTTCTCATGTGGAGCAAATTTGGAACGAAAAGATGAGGCCATATATCGCTTATTATGCTGTTCCAATTATGATGATTGGATTAGAAAAATTGAGAATGTTGTCGTTAAGACAAACGGCACTGAAAAAAAGAAATAAGGAAAATGTAGAGAAAGAGTTTCATCAAAATGATCTTGCATTTTTAATACGAATTGTAAAAGAGTGTCTAACTTATTTATGCGAAAACAATGAAAAAAAAGCGGATTATTATATTACAGAAATGATAGAAGCAAATAGTGTACTTCAAAAGCGAATTGCAATTGATGCGATGAATAAAAATATTTTTGTTCGTGTAGATGACAAAATGAAATGGTTGTTACATGAAGGACTTCTTTTAGATTTCACTTATAAACACGAAGTTTTTCAACTTTTAAAAAGGCATTATGCACATTGTTTAGAAAAAACAAAAGAAGAAGTCACTCGAACTGTAATAAAGCATCTTACAGAAGAGAGGGTATTTGATGCATGTCTCGTATTAGACTTATTATTCAAGTGTGATTCGAATAGCCCATCTACGGCAAATGGGTATGAGTTAATGAAGCAAAAGCATCCTCATTTTCATTCTGAACGATACAGTGTACAAAAGAAAGAAGATACAGCAGAAAGCATTACTTGTAATGTAACTGCTGACGGATTATTGCAGCTGAAAGATGTTGAAATTATGAAGCAAGTTCAGCAATTTTCGCAAGATGGTGTTTTTGAACAACGCCATTTTTTAGAGATGTTATCAAAAGCATGTAAATTAAACACAGAGTGGAGTATTTCATTTGCATACCAATTAGTAGGAGTGCAAGAAATAAGTAATGAAGTATGGTTTGTTTGTATTAGAGAATGGCGAAATAATCGAGGATTGACGAATGAGCAAATCCAAAAAATTATTCCGCTATTGCAGAAATTTGTTAGAAATACTGCTTTTCATTGGTTAATTAGTAGTTTTCTATATGAAATTAGTAATCGACTAGAAGAGTTAGAAGAGAATAGTATACGTGTTGTAAAACGATTTGCTTTTTCAGTGTTCCCTCAAGTTATGAAGAGTGATACAGACTTTAAGCTTGGGAAACAAGATTTTTATAATGAATCAATTCAGCATCCAGTTGGAAAAATGACGGCTGTATTATTAAAGTTGTTATCATATGATCATTTATACGATCGTAATGTATATGAATATTTATTTTTATTTGAAGAACAAGTAAGAGTTAATTCGGAACGAACAAACTTTATGTTTGCTCGTTTAATAGCAGATATTACATTTCTATATCATATTGAAAAACAATGGTGCCGAAAATATTTGTTACCATACTTAGATTTAAAAAAACAAAATGAGATTACGGAATATGCATGGGCCGGCTTATGTTACACGCAAATAAATTTACCTTTATTTACAGAAATGAAGCGATTTATTAAGTATGCGATAGAACATTTGGAAGTATTACATCCGCATACGAGAGAAGCTTTCTTGAAGTGGCTTAGCTTTGTATTTATTAAATGTGTACTATATTGGGAGCAAAAAACAAATTGGTTATACCCGTTACTCATACTAGAAAATGAAGAAAATAAAATTAAGTTTATGCAGTTTTTATGCTATTACGTCAAAACATTAAGTGTAAAAGAACAACAAAAGTTTTGGACAGCTTGGCTCAGTGTATTTTTGCGAGAACGACCAAAAATGGGTGAGATAACTGCGAGAGAATATGTGATGCTTTTACGTATTATTTTATACATGGATGAAATATTAGAAAAAGGATTATGTATTATGTCTCGTGCATTTTCAAGTGTACATGGTAAATGTACAGGTGAGGAAATGAAGCGGTTATTGATTGAAATGCTTCATAAAAAAGAAAGTATGAAAGCGCATAAAGAAATGTTTGCAAATGTGTTTTTTATTTTACTACAAACATGTCACGAAGCCGTTTTATTTGAAAAAGAAATCATACAAATAAAAGAATTATTAGTTCAGTATGAAGTAGAGGAATATGTTTTACATTTACTAGAAAATGAAATAATTCGCATAGGAATTGTAATGGGTGATTTACAAAAAGAATTATAGGACGAAAGTGGAATTTAAAAAAATATATAAAAAGTTGTTGACAGTGTTTTGAAAAGCGTTCTATAATACGAATCATACTTATTCAATTTCAAAAACATTTGAATAAACAAAGTGCAATGAAGAGATCACAGTAG
>NZ_JBEUTW010000375.1:0-9782 GCF_040492675.1 Bacillus sp. AP50 | reverse complement strand
ATCTAATATTAACAGGGGTTGCCGGAAATATATGTATCCTATTTACAGCTAATGATGCTCATATGAGAAATTATACATTGTATGTACCAGAGGATTGTATCGCCTCTAACAACGACCAAGATAATATACATGCTTTAAAAATAATGGAAACTACATTGAAAGCAACTATAACATCATCAACCAAAATAAAATTTAATTAATACATATATCTATTTTCTAACTTTTTATATCAAATTAACCCGCTCGCTTCCCTCTTGTGCTACAATAATTCTGTTTTGTGTTTTTAGTAGTCACGGTAAATCACTGATTGAAAGGAGGAAACAGCGTGACCGGAGTACCACTTATCACGGTTGAAGGACCAATTGGTGTTGGAAAAACTTCACTTGCGAAGGAAATTTCAACTCACATGCAACTCCACTTACTAAAAGAGATTGTTGATGAAAATCCCTTTTTAGGAAAGTTCTATGAAGACATCGACGAATGGAGTTTTCAAACAGAGATGTTCTTTCTTTGTAATAGATACAAACAATTAGAAGACATTAACATAAAGTATTTGAATCAAAGGAAACCAGTAGTAGCGGATTACCATATCTTTAAAAATTTAATTTTTGCATCCCGCACATTAAAAGACTCCCAATATGACAAATACATGCAAATTTATCGTATCCTTACACAAGATATGCCTGTGCCAAATGTCATTGTTTATTTAACAGCTAGCCTAGAAACATTGCAAAAACGAATCGCCATGCGCGGAAGAGAATTTGAAAAAAACATGGATCCAAATTACTTACTACAGCTCACAAAAGATTATGAAACAGCAATGGATGCTTTTAAAAAAGATCATCCGGAAATACCAGTATTGAAATTTAATGGAGACGATATGGATTTTGTAAAAAATCCTGATGATTTAAACGTCATCCTATCTGCCCTTCAAAATACTCTCTTAAAGGAGTCGAAATAATAATGAATTTAAGGCAAAAATATGATATACCCAATGACGCAGTAATCACTATCGCCGGAACGGTAGGTGTGGGTAAATCAACTATGACAACTGCATTAGCTAATGCTTTAGGTTATCGCACATCATTTGAAAAAGTAGATTCCAATCCATATTTGGACAAGTTCTATGCGGACTTCACTCGCTGGAGCTTCCACCTACAAGTGTACTTTTTAGCAGAACGATTTAAGGAACAAAAAAGAATTTTTGAATATGGTGGCGGTTTTGTTCAAGATCGTTCCATTTACGAAGACACTGGAATTTTCGCAAAGATGCATCATGAAAAAGGAACAATGACGGAAACTGATTATGAAACATACAAAGGTTTATTTGACGCTATGGTCATGACTCCTTACTTCCCTCATCCAGACTTATTAATTTACTTAGAAGGTTCTTTCGATGATATTGTCGATCGTATTCAAGAACGCGGGCGCCCAATGGAACAGCAAACACCAATTGAGTACTGGAAAGAAATGCATGGACGTTATGAAAACTGGATTAACAACTTTAATTCATGCCCTGTATTACGCTTAAATATTAATGAGTACGATATTTTAAAAGATGGTGATTCAATCGAACCAATCATTAAAAAAATTGGCCATTTTTTAAAACAAACACGTAAACTTGTAAAATAAAAAACCCGTGCATATGCACGGGTTTTCCTATTAAATTACTTCTTCTTTGTTGGAGCAATAATTTCACTCTCAGGTTTTCCTGCGTTAATGCGCTGACGAACAGTACTTGTACTAATATCGTATGCTTCAGCAATCTCTTTAACAGTCATTTCTTTCCCGTTAATTACTGCCGTTAATACTTTACCTGTACGTTTTGGAGCCGCCGCTTTCTTTACAGCTGCTTTTTTAACTTGTTTTGGCGCCTCTACTTTACTCGTAGCTTGTTTTACATCACAAGTACAACCACAAAGTTTACGGAATGTATCATCACTAATAATGCGTGATACGTTTGCACCACTGTTTAAAATTCTATTGTTCTTACAGACAGGACATTGTACATAATATAAAGTTTTTCCATCTAAAGGAAACGTTTGTATAATAAGATCCATGTTGACTCCTTTCATATCTATGAAGATAATCATCGGAATATGAGTGTGTAATAAGGACAAAATTACCTTACACCATACTTTATGATTGGTTTTAAAATAAAAACTCGTTACGTGTTGGTAACGAGTTCTCCAATCTCCACTTATATGCGCTGTTGTCAATTATATCTGGAGGAGGTAGAGGGATTCGAACCCCCGCGCGACTCTCGCCGCCTGTCGGTTTTCAAGACCGATCCCTTCAGCCAGACTTGGGTATACCTCCATATTGACATCAAATATAATATCAAAAGAAAAACAGTTAGTCAACCCTACTAAAATAAATTATGAGGAAAGGAAAATTTTACTTTCCCCTTCCTACATTACAGTACTGACAACGCTCATAATTACCAATCACTCATACCGATGAATGTTTAAATTTACTTAATAACTGTTTTTCCTCCCATATAAGGGCGAAGAACTTCTGGAATTATAATTGTACCATCTTCTTGTTGGTAGTTCTCTAAAATAGCTGCAACCGTACGTCCGATTGCAAGACCAGATCCATTTAATGTATGAACATGTTCTGGTTTTCCATTTGGCTCACGGCGGAAACGGATATTTGCACGTCTCGCTTGGAAAGCTTCAAAATTACTACAAGAAGAAATTTCACGATATGTGCCATAGCTTGGAATCCATACTTCAATATCGTATTTCTTCGCTGCTGTAAATCCTAAATCGCCTGTGCACATGCTCATAACGCGATATGGCAACTCTAATAATTGTAACACGCGTTCTGCATCATTTGTTAATTTTTCTAACTCTTCATAAGAATCTTCTGGTTTTACGAACTTCACAAGCTCTACTTTATTGAACTGATGCTGGCGAATTAAGCCACGTGTATCACGACCAGCTGAACCTGCTTCAGAACGGAAGCAAGAGCTAAATGCAGCATATCTTATAGGCAATTGCTCTTTATTTAAAATCTCATCACGATGCATATTCGTTACAGGTACTTCAGCTGTTGGAATTAAGAAGTAATCTTCACTTTCAATACGGAATGCATCTTCTTCAAACTTTGGAAGTTGTCCTGTTCCCGTCATACTTGCACGGTTTACCATATATGGAGGTAATACTTCTTCATATCCATGCTCATCAGTATGAAGATCAAGCATAAAGCTAATTAAAGCACGCTCTAATCTTGCACCAGCACCTTTGTAAAATACGAAGCGGCTTCCTGTTACTTTCCCAGCGCGTTCAAAATCTAAAATTCCTAAATCAGTAGCAAGATCCCAATGTGGTTTTGGCTCAAAAGTAAATTCTTTCACTTCTCCCCAAGTACGTGCTACTACATTATCATCCTCTGTTTCACCAACTGGAGCAGATTCATGAGGGATATTTGGAATAGATAACATTAATCTTTCTAAGTCTTCTTCAACTGTACGAAGTTCGTTATCAAGATCCTTTACTTTTTCTCCAACCTCACGCATTTCTAAAATTAGAGCCTCTGCATCTTTCTTTTCGCGCTTTAATACAGAAATTTGTTGAGATACTTCGTTACGTTTACTTTTTAATTCTTCTGTCTGAACAAGTAGTTCTCTTCTTCTCGTATCAAGTTCTTCAAAACGGCCGAAATCAGTTAAATCTTCGCCTCTATGCTGTAATTTCGCTTTTACTTCTTCAAAGTTTGTACGTAAAAATTTAATATCAAGCATTATATACTCCTCCTTTTATTTTATAAAACACAAAAAACTCCCGTCCCTATATAAAGGGACGGGAGTTAACCCGCGTTGCCACCCTAGTTGAAAGCATTACCGCTTTCCTCTCAAGTAGAAATAACGGCTCTTCACCGGGAATGCTTACTAATCCAAAAGATATTCCACATTCCATTCCAGGATGGATTCACAAACTGTTTCTATCGATTTCCACCAACCATCGACTCTCTATAAGAAACGACATTTGTTACTATTTCCTATCAACACGCTTATTTTATAAAATTGTTACCATCAATTTACTATAATCTTATACAAGTTGCAAGTTACTTATACAACTTTTTTCATTTTCGCTTCTTTTACCATTTCAACAAAGTATGCTGTCACACGATGATCATCTGTTAATTCCGGATGGAATGAAGCAGCTAAAAACTGATCTTGTCTTACCGCTACCATTCGGTCACCATGCTTAGAAAGCACTTCAACATTATCAGCTACTTCTACAACATACGGCGCACGGATAAATACACCAATGAAGTCTTCACCCACGCCTTCAATTGAAAGCGCAGCTTCAAAACTATCCTTTTGGCGTCCGAACGCATTGCGCTCAACTGTAATATCCATAGCACCAATATGTGCTTCTTCATAGCCAATAAGTGTTTTCGCAAGAAGAATCATCCCTGCACATGTACCAAACATTGGTTTACCAGACTTTGCAAATGTACGAAGTGGTTCCATGAAAGCATACTTATCAATAAGACGGCGCATTGTTGTACTTTCACCGCCTGGTAAAATAAGACCATCAATCTCTTCAAGTTGCTCTATACGCTTTACAACAACAGCTTCTGCACCACTTGCTTCAACTGATTTTACATGCTCACGAACTGCACCTTGAAGACCTAGTACACCGATTTTCACCATTTTAAAGTTCTCCTTTAATTACCATCCACGCTCTTGCATGCGTTGTTCTGGTAATAACGTTGAAATTTCGACACCCTTCATTGCATTACCTAATCCTTTAGAAAGACTTGCAATTAGTTCGTAATCTTCATAATGAGTCGTTGCTTCAACGATTGCACGTGCAAATTTCTCTGGGTTTTCTGATTTGAAGATACCAGATCCAACAAATACCCCATCAGCACCAAGTTGCATCATTAATGCTGCATCTGCTGGTGTTGCTACACCACCTGCCGCAAAGTTTACAACTGGTAAGCGACCAAGACGTTTAATTTCAAGTAATACTTCGTAAGGAGCGCCAGTATTTTTTGCATATGTCATTAACTCATCTTCACGTAGACTCGCAACTTGACGGATTTCTGCATTGACTTGGCGCATATGACGCACTGCCTCTACAATGTTTCCTGTTCCTGGTTCACCTTTTGTACGAAGCATAGATGCACCTTCTGCAATACGACGTGCAGCTTCTCCGATATCACGGCAACCACATACAAATGGAACTGTGTAATCACGTTTATTTAAATGGTATACTTCATCAGCAGGAGTTAATACTTCACTCTCATCGATATAGTCTACCCCTAATGATTCTAATACACGTGCTTCTACAAGGTGACCGATACGGCATTTTGCCATAACCGGAATTGACACCGCACCCATAACTTCTTCAACAATTGTTGGGTCTGCCATACGAGAAACGCCACCTGCTGCACGAATATCTGCTGGTACACGCTCTAATGCCATAACGGCAACTGCGCCTGCCTCTTCTGCAATTTTTGCTTGTTCAGCGTTAACTACGTCCATAATAACGCCGCCTTTTTGCATTTCTGCCATTCCACGTTTTACACGTTCTGTCCCTGTTACATTTGTCATGTACAAAAACCCCCCTAGGTGAATTGCTTTCCCCCGTTAAAGGCGAAAATTAAGAATACTCTTACATTCTACCACTAACTATCAGATGCTTGTCTACTACTTTTTCATAAAGTCGGTATGAAAAATAGGAATAAAAAAAAGCTCCTATCATGAGGAGCTTTTAAAACCAACCTTTTACTGTATCAACAGCACTATTCCACATGCCACTAAAGAATGAACCAATTCCGCGCATAGCACGAGTAAACCAGTTTGCTTCTTCTACTTCAGATGTTGTTACAAGATCCACTTGCAGTGACTTACCAGTTAAAAATCCAGGGTCGTTTGTATCTTTTGGCGTAATTACCATTTGACCAAGCGCAGCTCCCTTTTTAATAGGTGCTTCTTGTCCCTTGCTTGATTCTTTTAATTCCGTTTTATAAACATCTTTACTTCCTTTTGGCACTGGAAGTGAAATAGCTTGTTTCGTTTGAACTGCTACATCTTTATCTTTCGCATTTTCTACTCGTACTGTTTCTTGTCCTTTTACTGAAGAACCTTTTTTATACATTTGTTTTACTTCAAAGTTAGCAAATCCATAATCATATAGCTTCTTTGTTTCATCAAAACGTGCTGTATGAGAACTTGTTTTAATAACTACAGAAATAAAACGCATTCCGTTTCTTTCAACCGTACCAGTGAAGCAATCTCCTGCCTCTGGAGTTGAGCCTGTTTTTAGGCCGTCTACGCCATCATATTCTTTAACTAAGCCCTTTAACATCCAGTTCCAGTTCGACATTGCAAACTTCTCTTTTTCTGGACGGAATTCTTTTTTAGGGATTTTTGCTGTATCTAACACTTTTGGATAATCTTTAATTAAATGTTGTGCTAAAGTTGCAACATCCTTTGCAGACATTTTATTTTCTTCATCCGCTGTTGTTCCTTCAGGATGCATTCCCTTTAAATCTTTATTCGTTAAACCTGTAGAATTGACAAATTTATAATTTTTCAACCCTAGTTCTTTCGATTTATCATTCATCATTTTTACGAAGTCTACTTCTTTACCTGCAATTGCTTCTGCTAATGCAATTGTTGCACCATTTGCAGAAAAGATTGCCATTGCTTCGTATAACTCTTTTACTGTATAAGAGCCACCATTTTCTAATGCAACATTTGATAATGAAGCATCTTGTGAAACCTTATATGCATATTCAGAAACCTTAATTTTCTGGTCCCACTTAAGTTTTCCTTTATCCACTGCTTCGTGAACTAAATATTCACTCATCATCTTTGTCATACTAGCAATGGATAATAATTCATCTGCATTCTTTTGATATAAAATTTTCCCAGAATTCGCTTCTACTAAAATTGCCGCACCTGCTTCAATGTTTAAAGCGGCTCCTGTTTCAGCTGATGCATTGCTATATGGCATAAAAATGCTACAAGCTAGTGTAAGCACTGTTACCAAAGCAATGAATCTTTTGCAAAACATACCTTTCACTTTTGCTACCCCCAATATCTATGTACTCACATAACCGTTATTCTAACATAATCAAAAAAAAATAGACAGAGATATCAAATCTCTGTCTATTTGTATATAAGACATTATAATGAGTAGTTTGGAGCCTCTTTTGTAATTTGTACGTGATGAGGATGACTTTCACGTAAGCCAGCACCTGACATACGAATGAATTGTGCGTTTTCGCGTAAGAATTCTAAATCCTGTGCTCCGCAATATCCCATACCTGCACGTAAGCCACCAACTAATTGGTGAACTGTATCTGCTAAAGGTCCTTTATATGGTACTCGTCCTTCAATACCTTCTGGGACAAGTTTTTTATTGCCTTCTTGGAAGTAACGATCTTTACTTCCTTTTTCCATCGCACCGACAGAACCCATACCACGATACACTTTAAATTGACGACCTTGGTAAATTTCAGTTTCTCCAGGGCTTTCTGCAACACCTGCAAACATGCTACCTAGCATAACAACATGTGCTCCTGCCGCTAAGGCTTTCACCATATCACCAGAGTACTTAATACCGCCATCAGCAATAACTGGAATGCCGTGTTTACGAGCTTCTGTTGCACAATCATAAACCGCAGTTAATTGTGGTACACCAACACCGGCTACAACGCGTGTTGTACAAATAGAACCTGGTCCAATACCAACTTTAACTACGTTTGCACCAGCTTCAATTAGTGCTTTCGTTGCTTCAGCAGTAGCAACATTTCCAGCGATAATATTTAGTGATGGATATTTAGCACGAACTTCTTTTACCTTATCAATAACACCTTTAGAATGCCCATGTGCTGTATCAAGTACAATTGCATCTACACTAGCTTTTACCAATGCATCGATGCGAAGCATAGCATCCGCTGTTACACCAACTGCTGCTCCAACTAATAAGCGTCCTTGCTTATCTTTAGCAGAGTTTGGGAATTCAATTACTTTTTCAATATCTTTTATTGTAATAAGCCCTTGTAATACACCGTTATTATCAACAAGAGGGAGTTTTTCAATTTTATACTTTTGTAGGATCTTTTCCGCTTCTTCCAGTGTAGTACCAACTGGAGCTGTAATTAATTGTTCTTTTGTCATTACGTCAGAAATTTTGATTGAGTAGTCTTGGATGAAGCGCATATCACGGTTTGTAATAATACCAACTAATTTTCGCTCATCTAAATTATTTACAACCGGTACACCTGAGATACGATATTTTCCCATAAGATGTTCTGCATCATATACTTGATGTTCTGGAGTTAAGAAGAAAGGATCTGAAATAACGCCGCTTTCAGAGCGCTTTACTTTATCAACTTGCTCTGCTTGTTGCTCAATAGACATATTCTTATGAATAATTCCTAAACCACCCTGGCGAGCCATTGCAATAGCCATGTCAGCTTCTGTTACTGTATCCATTCCTGCACTAATTAACGGGATATTTAGCTGTAAGCTTTCAGATAAAACTGTTTTAACACTTACTTCTCTTGGTAATATATCTGACCTAGCTGGTACAAGTAATACATCATCAAAAGTCAAACCTTCTTTAACAAATTTAGATTCCCACATAATTGTTCCCCCTATGATACCAGAAATTATTATTAGTAGCTTATCAATTGGTTAAAATACTGTCAAGGACGTATATATATGTTAGAATTTTTAGACAATAAAAGGAGCGTAATATATGCATCAAACATCTTGTACTTGGCAGCAGTTAAGTTTCTTTTTTTCATCTCAAAACGTACAACGTTATCTTGCCCGTTGTTACGAAAAATCCTCTATTCAGGATGCCGAAAAAAAAAGTTTTGAAAATTGTTATCCCTTTATTTATTACTTAGAACACGGGAAAAATTATTATGAATTATATAAGACAGCTCCATTTTCCATTCAACCAATGTTGTTATTTTATGGAATTAGTCAACTTTTTAAAGCATGCCTACTAACTATTGACCCTAACTATCCTGAATCCACTACTGTTTTAGCTCATGGCGTTACAACTCGCAAACGAAAAAAACAAGGGTATCAATTTTTAGAAGATGAGGTGAAGGTACAAAAAAACGGATTATTTACTCATGTTGCAGAACAACTGTTTCACATGAAACACTTAGAAGCAGAAAAATTTAACATGTTAGAACTAATGGGAAATATTCCAGAATTACAAAATTTATTTCGTTATAGTCAGAAAGGATCAACTTTATATAAAATCGATTCAACAATTAAAAATGAGCTCTCCTTTTCAGTCAACCTACTAGATCGATTACATATGACTAAAGAGAGATTTTCTCGTTACATTGAAACATCTTGTAAGCATTTATCAATACAGCACGTACCTGAGAAGACTAATGAATCGAATTTACTTTTTACGGCGCCCATTCAATCATGGAATCCTATGTACAGTACTCCTTTATACTATGAACATCTTACTAATACTTATTATTTGCCACTTACGACTGATCCTAGAAATCCTAAGCCAATATTACCTGAACTCCTCATTCATTATTTATTGCTCTATAATTTAAGCATGATTTCTAGGTATGAAACAGATTGGTGGTATGACTTACTTGGCAGTTATGGTTCTGAAGATTATCCATTTATTTATCAATTTCTAAGTATTTCTGCTCAAAAAATCCCTTACTATATTTCAAATTTTTTATTAATGGAACCAAATCTATTTCATGGGAAATAAAAAAACACAAGTCAAATGACTTGTGTTTTTAGTTGCTTGGCGACGTCC
>NZ_JBEUTW010000374.1:0-1024 GCF_040492675.1 Bacillus sp. AP50 | reverse complement strand
TAGATATTTCAAAATGGAATGGAACTATCAATTGGGATATTGCAGCATCTCAGCTAGATTTAGTGATTGCTAGAGTTCAAGATGGCTCTAATACGGTGGATTTTATGTATCAAAATTATGTTAGTGAAATGAAAAAGCATAGTATCCCATTCGGTAATTATGCTTTTTGCCGTTTTATATCTATTGCTGATGCAAAGAAAGAGGCACAAGATTTTTGGAATCGTGGTGATCAATCTGCTAAGTTTTGGGTAGCGGACGTAGAAGTTCAAACGATGGTAGATATGCAAGGCGGGACACAGGCATTTATTGATGAATTACGCCGTTTAGGTGCGGAAAAAGTAGGATTATATGTAGGGCATCACACGTATCTATCATTTGAAGCACGTAATATTGAAGCTGATTTCGTATGGATCCCTCGTTATGGAGGGAATAAGCCAGCATATCCATGCGATATGTGGCAATATACGGATTCAGGGAATGTTCCTGGGATTGGGAAATGTGATCTGAATCGATTAGTAGGAAATAAGTCACTTTCTTGGTTTATAAATTCGAACAAAGCAAATCAATCTAACATAGTGTATACACAGCAACCGAATGGCATTGGTATTGCAGTTTCGAAATATCCTGATGGATATGGAATAAATTTATATGAAAACCCCATGAATCCTCAATTTACAGGTACACTCACTCAAAAAATTCCATATTTAATCTTAGCAGGTTATTGGGGAGGCGGTGAGCAAGATATGATTTGTTTAGGGAACGATAAGCAGTGGGTATATTTAAAACATTTTAATGTGAAATGGTTTTATGCAACTTCAAAATATCCTGTCGGTTACGGAGTAAATTATTATGAAGAGCCTGAATGTATGAATTATAAAGGAAACATAGATGGATCGACATCTTTTCGAGTGTGGGGTAGAGTGGGAAATGCGGTAGATATCGGACAGAATAGTTGGATACCTGAAAAACATGTAATTATTAAGCAACTATAGAAGCTATATTTTTTTGAGAATTATATAAAGAG
>NZ_JBEUTW010000373.1:0-1036 GCF_040492675.1 Bacillus sp. AP50 | reverse complement strand
GTTAATAAAGTTAATATATAATTTCATTACATAATTAAAACAAAACATTGTAGCATATATCTTTTCATTCTTTTACAAATTAAAAGAGAATACTAACAAAACATATACTCAATCTTATAAAAGTAATGGATTTATTTGAAATCCACCAGGGAGGTTACAACTATGGAAATTCGCTTATTAACAACAGAGGACGCAGAAATATATTTAAAAGTTTGTATGGAAGGTTTAACGAAGAATCCGGAAGCTTTTAGCTCTTCTTATGAAGATGTTCTTAAACATGAAAATCCTGTGGCTGCTATGGCTAAACGATTAAGCAATCCAGATAAGTATACTCTAGGTGTCTTCAAAGATAATGATTTAATTGGTATCGCTACTTTAGAAACAAAACCATTTATTAAACAAGAACATAAAGCAAAAATCGGTTCCGTTTTTGTTTCTCCAAAAGCGCGTGGCCTTGGAGCAGGACGAGCTCTAATTAAAGCAATTATTGAAAATGCCGATAAATTACATGTAGAACAACTTATGCTCGATGTTGTAGAATATAAAGTGAAACTTTACTCAGTGTGTGATTTTTCCATCCTCCACTGAGTATTAGCTGAATCAATCGGGCTTTTACGGGCAGTTATCGCCCACCTAACTCCCTCGCATTCGCTGAATTTTAAGATGGGAGTTACTGCCCACAAATAGCGGGGTAGTTTTCCAAAAACATCTTTCTTAATAAGAAAGATGTTTTTTTGCATTACAACAATGTAATCTTCATGTCACCTTTATCGATCGTACCAATCCTTACCATTTATTATACTAAAAATATAAAGTGAAACTTTACTCAGTGGGGAACTACATCCCACGCTGATCGCATGTACTTGATATGTAGAGGAGAATGTGACATGAAACAAAACAAACGAGCTATGCTTTTAATATTTACTACAGCGATTATAACTTCTGGGTTAGCAATTTTACCTTGGTTTATCATATAGGAATACTCCCCTAACAATGAAAAAAGCTGATTGCTTCTTAAGAAGCAATCAGCTTTTTT
>NZ_JBEUTW010000372.1:0-2518 GCF_040492675.1 Bacillus sp. AP50 | reverse complement strand
CCCATAAATAGCGGGATAAATAGTCGTAACTGTATACAAGCATAGAGGTTCTCACCTTTATGCTTGTATATTCTTATCCAGCAAATTGCACAGCAGTATTTGCGTGTAAAAAAGCAGTATCAAAAACGGGAACAGTAAGATCATTTTGGGAGATAAGTAAAGGTATTTCAGTACAGCCTAATAATATACCTTCAGCGCCGTTTTGAATTAATGATTTTGTAATTTGTAATAACTTTTCTTTAGATGTTTCTGAAATGATCCCTCTACTTAATTCATCTAATATGACATGGTGGATAAAGGTTCTTTCCTCTTCATTTGGGATAATTGTCTCAATGTTATATTTCGCTAATCGTGATTTATAGAAATCTTGCTCCATCGTTTGTTTTGTTCCTAATAGTCCGATACGTTTTATACTCTGTTCTACCATTTCTTTAGCACTTACATCACCAATGTGAAGAAGCGGGATAGATATTGCTTGTTCTACTTCCTCGGCAAATAGATGTACGGTATTTGAACACATTAATAAACATTCAGCCCCAGATTTTTCAACTTTCTTTGCAACTGTAACTAGTTCATTTTTCACTTCTTCATATTGATGGTTTTGTAATAAAGTAGTTACTTCACCAAAGTCCATACTATATAAAACTAACTTTGCATTTTGATCGTATTGAGAGAGTGTAAGTGTATTAATATGTTTATAGTATAATGATGTAGATTCCCAACTTAATCCTCCAATCAAACCAATAACTTTCATAATGCATTCCTCCCGAAACGATTTTGAATTTATTATTTCATAATTCCGATAAGAATACAATGATTTAAATGATCTATTTAACAAAAAATAAAAATAGTAAGAAAAGTGTTGAAATTTACATTCTTTAGTGCCATAATACGAATTACAAATTAATACTTATCCAGAGAGGTGGAGGGAACGGCCCTAAGAAACCTCAGCAACCCCTATGCAATTTTATAGGAAGGTGCTAATTCCGCAGAGGACACGATGTGTTTTTTGAAAGATAAGAGGATTCTTGAATGTGAAAGAAAATGACCTCTTATGTAAGAGGTCATTTTTTTGTTGTATAGAAAGGGAGTGTCGATGCATAATTCATTTTTAAATTAAATATAGAGTAATAAAAGTTGACTAATATGAGAGGGGAATTGTCATGAACAAATTATCAACAAAGTTAGTAGTAGCAATCGGTATTGGAGCAGCATTATACGGGATATTAGGACTTTGGGGATTTTCTATTGCACCGAATACATTTATTAAACCAGCATTAGCTATATTAACTGTTTTTGGAGCATTATTTGGTCCAGTGGCAGGACTGTTAATCGGACTTATCGGTCATACCGTAACAGATACGATTGCTGGCTGGGGTATTTGGTGGGGCTGGGTTATTAGTTCAGGTATTATTGGTTTTTCAATGGGGCTTATTCAAAAAAGAGTTGGTTTTAGTGTGAAAAACGGGTCATTTAACAAGGGGGATATTTCTTATTTAGCAATTACTGGGCTAGTTGGTATTGTCATTGCTATTATATTTGCTGGGGCATTCGATATTATTGTGATGGGAGAACCATTTGACAAAATTGTTATACAAGTATTAGGAGCAACAATTTCCGATGTCATCGTTTTCTTAGTACTTGGATTGCCACTTACAATTGGTTTGGCGAAATCCAATAAGAAACATACACATTTAAAAATTGAAAAGTAGGGATGTTAACATGCAACCAATTATTTCGTTTGAACAATTCACCTTTCAATATGGGCATGCTGTGCAGCCTACTTTAAGTGATATTACCTTTCATATATACCCTGGGGAAAAAGTGCTAATTGCTGGACGAAGTGGCTCAGGAAAGTCGACATTAGCTCATTGTATAAATGGGCTAATCCCATTTTCTTACGAAGGGAATAGTACAGGTAACGTTTTAATTGCCGGTAAAGACCCGAGGGAAGGAAGTATTTTTGAACAAAGTAAACAGGTAGGAACAATTTTGCAAGATCAAGATGCTCAATTTATTGGTCTGACAGTAGAAGAAGATGTAGCTTTTTATTTAGAAAATGAATGTGTAAAGCAAGATGACATGAAAAAGATTGTTTCGGACTCATTAAGAAAGGTGAAGATGCATACGTTTCATAAACAAAGTCCACATGAATTATCAGGAGGTCAAAAGCAAACAGTTTCTCTAGCGGGTTTATTAACAACAAATGCGGATATATTATTGTTCGATGAACCGTTAGCTAATTTAGATCCACTAAGCGCCTTACATACGATAAAACTTATGAAAGATATACATGAACAATATAATAAAACGATTGTTATTATCGAACATAGAATAGAAGAAATTTTAAACCTGGATTTAGACAAAGTTATATTAATTGATGAAGGTAAAGTCATTGCGATAGGAACACCAAAAGAAATCTTAGCGTCAAATATATTACCACGTATCGGCTTAAGAGAGCCTATTTACATCGAAGCATTAAAGAGATTACATTTTGATAGTAATAATGACGTAATAT
>NZ_JBEUTW010000371.1:0-2822 GCF_040492675.1 Bacillus sp. AP50 | reverse complement strand
ATAATATACTTGATAATTAAAAGATATAAAATAGAATGGATGTACGTTAAGTGAAACTAGATAAAAGAGGGCTCCTAGTATGTTAAAGAAATGGTTAATCATTTTCTTTATTTTTGCTGTTTTTTGTGGAAGTGTTGTTACACTAATACATGCAAATAAAGGAAAAAAATATGATGCAAAGGCATTTTCTAATGTAAATAGTAAGCAAAAAGATGTTAAGCAGGAAATTGATGCGAATGAGAAAAAGCGTTATGAAATTGCAGCTGGAAAACTAGATCAGTACTTAAAAGATAAAGGATTTAATGGGAGTGTTCTTGTAGCAAGTAAAGGTCATGTCATTTTACGAAAAGGCTACGGTTATGCGAATGTGAAAGATCAAGTACTAACAACGCCAAGAACGAAATATCGCATTGGCTCTATTACGAAAACAGTTGTTGCAATATCTATTATGCAACTAAAAGAAAAAGGGAAGTTGAACATTGAAGACAATGTAAATAAATATATCCCATCGTTTCCAGCAGATAAAAACATTACGTTACGAAACTTGTTAACACATACGTCTGGATTACCAGAACAGGGACAAGGTAGTGTTGACGCAGCATCACGGTTAAAATTAGTAACGTGGATTGGGGCACAAACGTTACAATTTCCAGCAGGGACAGGATGGAAATATACAGATTATAATTATATGGTGCTTGCATATATTGTAGAAAAAATATCAAATAAACCACTTGCTGAATATGTGAAAGAAAATATTTTGAATCCTGTTGGAATGAATGAATCTGGAATGGGCGCAACACTCCCAGAAGATATTTTCTTAGCAGAAGGGTATACGAAAAAAGATAATAAGTTAATAGCCACGCCTCGCTTAAAAATGAACTGGCTGTATGGTTGTGGTGAAATGTATACGACTGTTGAAGATATGAAAAAGTTAGATGAAGCTATTATGGATGGTAAACTACTTTCTAAACAAAGTGTATCAGATATGTTTTCTGCATCACCTGCAAGAAAATATGGATTTAGTTTCTATATTTACCCAGATTATTATCATAACCACGGTGTATTAGCTGGCTGGAACACTTTTAATAATTTTAACTGGGATAAACGAACGTTTGTCATATTATTTTCTAACGTCCAAAATGGTATGAATGATGCATTTAATCAAGAATTTAGGAAAATGGCGAATGATTTAATAGAAGGAAAATAATTATAAAAAATCGGTATTGATATGGAATTATCAATACCGATTTTTTTATTTTGTAAAGTTTTACTTACTGAATAAAGTGAAACTTTAATCAGTGGAGAGGCTTTGTTCATCCACCACTGAGTAGAAGCCCTCATCAATCGGGCTTTTACGGGCAACAGGGCCCCACTTAAATTCTTTGCTTCCGCTGAATTTTGAGGTGGGGGTCTTACTGCCCATAAATAGCGGGATAAATAGGTAAGAAAGGTGATTGGCATTTGAATAAATCTAAATAGGTAGTTAAATGTTAAGGAATGCAAAGAACAATTGGTAATTTTTACATTGATAAAAAAGCTTGAGCTTCACACTATGTGAAGCTTTACATTATTGGAGACAAGAACAGGAGGTTGAAAAAATGAAAAAAGCAATAAAGTTTTGTTTAATAGCTACATTATCTACAACGATTATTAGTGGATGCTCTTTTGAGGGTAACAATGAAAATGTTAAAGGGAAAGAAGGGGAAAAAGTAGAGGTACAGAAAAATGCTGGGAAATATACGATGCCAGATGAAAAAGATAAACATGAAGGTACATGGCTACAATGGCCACATGAATACACATATGGTGAAGAGTATAAGAAGGAAGTTGAACCTATTTGGGTTAAGATGGCAAGTGCTTTAACTGAGGGTGAGAAAGTCCACATTGTTGCATATGACCAGGAAGAAAAAGAAAGAATCAATAACCTTTTAACAGATGAAGGGTTAAATATGGAGAAGATTGATTTCTTTATCGCGCCTACTGATGATGTATGGGCAAGGGACAGTGGACCAATTTTTGTTTATGACAGCAATAAAAATCTCAAAATATTAGATCCAGCATTTAATGGTTGGGGGAAGAAAACACCGTATAAAAATGATGCTCAAATACGTAAGAATGTTAGTAAACAATTAGGAATTGAAAGAATTGATTGGGGAAAATTTGTCCTTGAAGGCGGCGCAATTGAATTAGACAGCAATGGGACTGCGTTATTAACTCGAAGTGCGGTGACGAATAAAAATAGAAATCCTGATTTATCAGAAAAAGAAATTGAAAAATATATAAGTGATCTTGGGGTATCAAACTTTATTTGGTTAGACGGAGTACCTAATTTAGATATTACGGACTTTCATATTGATGGATTTGCTAAATTCCATAATAAATCTACCATTGTAACGATGAAAGAAGATGACCTAGCCGAATGGGGTTTATCTAATAAAGATATGGATACATTGTTAGATGCAAAAAATGCTTCAGGACAGAAATATAAGTATGAATACTTGCCGCTTAGTAAAGAAAAGGTTGCTTTAGAAAATGGAAAAACTCTCGATTATAAGGGGTCATATATCAATTATTATATCGGAAATACAGTTGTATTAGTGCCTAATTATAATGATCCGAATGATAAAATCGCAAACGATACGATTCAGAAGTTATACCCAGGTCATAAAGTAGTCGGTATTGATGTGAGAGAGTTGTATAAAAACGGCGGTATGATTCATTGTGTGACACAACAACAACCCATTGCATTGAAGTAATTGATTGTAATTTCGTTGTTCTGCTATATAGACAAAATAGGTGGAATCTTATTACCTATTTTGTCG
>NZ_JBEUTW010000370.1:0-2638 GCF_040492675.1 Bacillus sp. AP50 | reverse complement strand
AATTTTCACCTATACTAGTAAAGTCATAATTTCTTTCCGATATTGTCTTAGTCTTACTGAAAAAACGCTCTTTTACTATGTCCTGTACATACACAACACCTTGTGATAACGTTATCGCACTAATCGCAAAGAAAAGTATGATTAAAGTTCTTACACTCCATAACTTCACTTTCATATGCCGCTTTTTATTCACCATGACATAAGCCCCTTCTTATTCTTTCATTACAATCCATTTATTCGTTCTACTGTATTTCTTTGGTGAAGTACCAATAATTAAAGGAACCGCATCCAGTTCCTTTCGACGAAAGCCTGCTGTGTAAAAGTAAGAAGAAGATATAGGCGTATCTTGGTCTGATATCGAGGCAAGTACCTTTAATACATTTTGCAAATGTTTCCGATTATCCCCATTTTTTATATGTAGCAAACCGTTATCTTTTACACTATTGATCCATACTTCAAACGAACAGTTTTGCATAAGAAGTTGTTTGCATATACCTGCTGTTAATTCAATTAGTTGCTCTATATCATTTCGCAAAGAAACACCACTTTTATTTTGCAAGTTGAGATAAATCGCGTATTTATCACATTGTGTTCGCTCATACTTTTTCGCAGTTATCGTCCCTGTTTTCGCTGTTGCACTCCAGTGGACGGAACGAAAATCTTCATTTTCATAAGACTTTACTCCCATTACTTTCGTTTCATCATATAAGGGTGAAGACATCGCTTTTCGAAATCCTCGTGACCATTCTTGTAATTCAGGAACTTGTATTTTCGGAACAGCTGGTAAGACTAAATAAGAGGGCGTATCAACTTGTTTATATGTTATATGGTTCGTTATAAATCCAAAGAGATCAGTAATAACAATTTCAACTTCTTCCCATTTCGCGATGCCTCTTTTTAACGCTACAGCTTGCAAATCAAATGAAACTGACTCCCTTCCTTTTAAATTAAAATTCATATAATAATTTGAACCTGTACTATGATTTTTGTTTATTTCATCATGATTCCAAGTTAGCTTATTTTCACATTTAAATCGAAATACGATATTAAGAATAGGAAATATCGACTTGTTTGAAATTTTCATTTTGCACATATTCGTTTCACCTATAAAAACGTTCGAATTCCCTTGACTGTATTCCCATTCAACACGAGATACTTTACGTATATATACATGCATAGCACCTATTAAAATTACATATAAAAATACGAGAGATAAAAACAGTAGATTACTTGAAAATACACTTAAAATAACGGCTACAACTGACATAACCCCCATTACGAAAGGCTCCGCTAAAGGTGTATACACAAGCTGTTGATTCATCGTACATTCTCCACTGGCACACTAATCGTATGAAGAATTTCTTTCATAATTTGTTCTTTCGTCGTTTTCATCTCTCCCTCAATCGTTAACGTTAAACGATGAGCACAAACGGATGCAGCGAGCGTCTTAATATCATCTGGCGTACAGTAATCTCTTTCATTTAATATTGCCCGTGCTTGAATTGCTCTCATAAATGCCAACGTTCCCCGAGGGCTTACACCAATTTCAATTAACTCATGGTTACGAGTTGCTTCAATAATTTCAAGGAGATAATCTTGCACATCATTCCCTACTAACACTTCTCTTGCACGCTTTTGCATCGTAATAATTTCTTCACTTGAAATAATAAAATGTAACGTTTCTAATGGATCATTCATTTGAAACCGATTCATCATTTCCTTTTCAGCTTCTCTCGTAGGATAACCTTGGCGTATTGTGAGTAAAAACCGGTCTAACTGAGCATCTGGTAACGGAAATGTGCCCGCTGATTCGAGTGGATTTTGCGTTGCTATAACTAAAAAAGGTTCTGGTAATGAATGTGTCTGTTTCGCAATTGTAACAGTACGCTCTTCCATAACCTCAAGTAACGAAGATTGTGTTCTCGGTACAGCTCGATTAATTTCATCCACTAATACGATATTTGCAAAAATGGGTCCTAACCTTGTTTTAAAATCCGATTCCTTTACATGAAAATATTCAAGACCAATAACATCTCCAGGCAAAGTATCCGCTGTAAATTGTATTCTTTGAAATTTAGCGTCCACACTTTTAGCCAAACTTTTCGCTAATGTTGTTTTTCCTGTCCCAGGTACATCTTCTAATAAAATATGTCCCCTTGCTATTAGAGCAATGGCTGCTAGTTCTATCGATTCGTCTTTTCCTATAATAACCTTCGAAATATTATTAGTAATTTTCTTTAATGTACTCATATAGTATCTACCACCTTTAAATTATCTAAAAATTCAGAATTTATTTTTTCCAAATTATAACATGTAATTCAAAAATGAAATAGAGTGAAAATGAATCTTTTATTTTTTCTTCATTGCACGCAAAAAAGCACCTATTGTCGTATATTGACAATGAGGTGCTTAACTCACGTAATTTTCATATTGGGTATTTAACACCTTATATACATTCACTATCTTTCTATTTCACTCCAAATATCAATATCACTTTCATTTAAAATCGATTTAATTTCGTCTTTCTCAAAAACTACTAAATAATTATAAGGTAAAGCTAGTACTTGAATAATTGCAGGTTTCATTTTTAATAATTCGTAGGCGTATATGGTCTCTAATTCTCCTGATACTTCTTCAT
>NZ_JBEUTW010000369.1:0-3774 GCF_040492675.1 Bacillus sp. AP50 | reverse complement strand
CTTATAAGGTATATAATGTATAAATTAATCGTTTAGGGGATGAAAAAGGGAGAGGTTCAAATGAAATGGTATTTATATACTCTCAAAAACTATGCGAAATTTAGTGGGAGAGCTACGAGAAAAGAGTACTGGATTTTTACTTTATTTAATAAGGTTACGTTTTGGTCATTAATATATTTGGCCTCTTATTCTTCGTCTGCCTTTTACTTAAGGGCCAATATTACCGTGCTATATATAACAATTTTTATCGTTCCTACTCTGGCAGTGGAAGCTCGTCGATTACATGATAGTGGAAAAACAGGATGGTGGCAGCTATTAAATTTGGTGCCATTTGGAGGAGCGGTTCTACTTGTGTTTTGTATCATTGAAAGTGATGAAGGTGAGAATAAGTATGGACCAAATCCACATTCAAATCTTAAACAAGCAATTTAATGTGTTTATAGAAAACTCTAATATAAAAGGTATGAACTAAAAGTTAGTTCATACCTTTTTTGTTGTATTATTCATAGAAGCCTCGTTCAGTAGTGAGCGCTTAAACTCAATATTTTGAGGTTTAACTGATCACTGCTTATGGGGAATATAAACATAATCGCTCTTGTAAATCTTTTAATATTTCTTCAGGCATTTCCCTAATTGTAATATCCTTCCCTAGAAAAAGCAGCCAATTTATTATTTCCGTCACTTCATCGGGATTGTTAACATTGATAAAAGTTTTTAAAATGGCTGTGGATTGGTAAGGATTAGTATAAGATATTGAAATTTTTAAAGGATGGTATTTTTTGAACTGGGCAATTGCTGTCGGACCAAGTTCAAGTACAAGGTTAATTGCTTCAGCCATCTTACTTAGTTTTTCTAAAATCTTTTTCTTATTGAGCCTTTTATTCGTCGTGTATGGTTCGATATTGATGAGATCATCGACAGGAAACATTAACTTCTTTTCTTCTTTTAAGTCAAATCCTTCAATAATCCAATGGCTTTTTTCTTGATAAAGGTGTAATAGATAAATTGGATAAGACTTAATTTCTTCATCTTTTTTAATGGTAATCAATAAATGGTTATCCAAAAGAAGGATTTGAATGAGTTTTTCTAACATAGGATGGGGGAGATCAGAAAGCTCAAGTAGATCGGGATTATGAGGATTAGTCCCTTGGAACAGCAAGAGTTGATTTAAAAGAACAAGGTCATCCTGCTGGGTTTCTGAGATGAGTCCTAGTAGTTTTTCGGCTAAAGATTGACGACTCTTTAGGTAGGGAAGTTGTTGATTCCTCGTAGCCATAAAGGCAATAAAAAGAGCTTTCACTTCATTATCAGTAAAGCGAACAACGGGTAGGATAGAATTATGCATAACAAAATATCCACCCGTTCTCCCAACTTCAGCGACAAGTGGCATTCCCATAGCTTCAATTTCTCTAATGTCTCTAATAGCTGTCGATCGTGATATGTTAAATTCTCGTATGATTTCAGAAATTGTAAAGTGAGAGCGGTTGTTAATATATCGCATAATTGTATTGATCCGTTCAACTTTTTTCATTTTGGTCTCCTAAACAGTATCATTTTTTGACATGGTTTAAAGATATTATAAACGTATCAGATGAAAAGATAAATCGTTTGATTAATAAAAAAAGAGGCAGGTTTTGTATATGAAAAATTATACTATAGAAGAAAAAGATAGCTTTATTGTGTTAGGTATTGGAACTGAAATTAAGAGTGAGTACACAGACTTTGCTGGAATAAATAAAGAAAAGGAAGACTTTTGGTCGGCTGTTAAAGAAGATGGAAGGCTGGACACTTTAAAAGCTTTAGCGACAAATGAATACATTTTTTCTGTGAGCGAAGCGGTGAATAACAAAATGATGTATTATGCGGGTGTCATGACAGAAGCACAAATAGAAGAAGAATCTAGAGTGATTCAGTTTCCGAGGGGAGAATACTTAGTAGTAAAAGGGGAAGACAAAACAGCTGAAGAGTTAAGTAATAAGTTGACTGGCATCGCCTTCGGTCAAGCTTTACCAGATGCAAATGAGTTTGCTTATGTTGGTGGACCAAATACGACGGTTGAGATGGGGAAAAGAAACGGCTTAGTGTTTGGTGAAATGTGGATTCCAGTTGTAAGGAAGTAAAGTGATAAAAGATACGAATATGGGAAGTAGAGGCTAACAATCTTGGATTGTTGGCCTTTTTAACATGAATATAATATTCATGTGCTGCTACACAGTATGTTCTGATAAAATGGAATGAAAGGGAATTACTGTAAGGTGGTGGTGGGGTAAATAAAAAAAGGCTATTTGAGCTATTCATAGTAACGTTTGTTTTTCTATTCCTTCATGTAAGTACATTTACAAATGAGAAGTTTAACGATAAATTGGGTGCTTTTACTTACATTGTTTTATTTCTTATGCTTACTATCAACGCTATATTTATAGAAAGGTATTTTGGTGATATACAAAAGTGGATTCGAAATATTACATGTTGCTTTGCTTTATTCGTAGTGGTTTTAGTAGCTCTATGGATAGGTTATTTTTAGTCCTTACTTAAGAGAATGAGAAATATGTGATTACACTATATTCGATCCAATAATATTACTTAGCTGCATCGGTTTATATTAATTTTTTCTCTCCCCAATCATGATAAAATGTATAATAGGAAATTTTATGTAACATAAAGGGGGAAGGTTTATGGTCAGCTTGAGTACCTTGATAGCTTTTGCAATTGTTTCGCTTAGCATGGTTTGTTCACCTGGGCCTAATATAATTTATCTCATTTCCCGTTCCATTACGCAGGGACGTATGGCGGGATTTATTTCTTTATTGAGCATCATGCTCGGATTTGTAATCTATATAATCGCAACTATGTTTGGACTTACAGTTCTATTCCTTGCGGTTCCCGCTGTATATGAAGCAGTAAAGTGGGCAGGTGCTGCTTACTTACTCTGGCTAGCTTGGAATTCGATTAAACCGGGTGCTATATCTATTATGGAACCTCGTACGATTTCTAATGAACCACCACGGAAATTATTTTTAATGGGACTCATGACTAATCTTCTGAATCCAAAGATTGCTATTTTGTATGTATCACTTTTACCTCAATTTGAAGATCCAGAGAAGGGATCGTTGCTTTTTGAAGGTGCAGTTTTGGGCCTTACGCAAATCACTGTTAGCTTTATAGTTAACCTTCTAATTGTATGTACAGCAAGTAAAATTGCGAAATGGTTTGGCACACGTCCAACGTGGCTGCGAGTGCAGCGTTGGCTTATGGCGAGCGTATTGACAGGTCTTGCAGTACGTTTAGCTTTTGAACGTCGACAGTAAGAGTATATAAAAAAATTAAAAATGCTTTTTAATGAAGAAATTAAATTTTATAGTGATGGTACAACAAGTACAGAAGCGAATCCTACCCACGTATATGGAGAAAAAGGAACATATAATGTGGAACTAACAGTGGAAGATAGTAGAGGAAAAGAAAGTAAAGAACAAACAAAAGTTACTGTAAAACAAGAACTGCAAACAGGTGGATCCCTCGAAGAGGAGAAGGACTTCCAATACGCTTGTAAAAGGGAATCTGATTACTCCTGATCAGACAGATGTTTAAACGTTTGATGTTATAGTTCTGAAAGAAGTAGTTATTTCTGTGATAAATGAACAAAATATTGGGATGACATGGGTACTTTATCATGAATTAGACATGTAAAATTACGTAGCTTGTGGTAAAGATGAAGGAAATACTATAAAGGGAAAACTCGTAGCGAAACAAGGAAAATATTATTTGAATGTGTAT
>NZ_JBEUTW010000368.1:0-12320 GCF_040492675.1 Bacillus sp. AP50 | reverse complement strand
GAAGCAATTGAAGTGTTTATGGATCATGGAGAACATATTTAAAACCTAAGGAAGAGGGCGCTTATAGTGTCCTCTTTTTAATATCTATTATTTATATGATGAGGTTGCAGGTACGTCTTTTGGTTATTGTTTGATAAACGTAAGATGTTTCTAAAAATGTGTATACAAAGGTGTAATTTTGTACTGTATATGTTCACGTACTATATAAAAAAGTATGAAAATCTATAAAAATAATTATTTCAATAAAATTTGTTTTAGATATTAAAAAGTGCCAAAACCCTTGTGGTATAAGGGGTTTGGCACTTTTGTGTTTTTTATATTTTATCAAATGAACAATTCTAAAACTGTTCATTCTTCTCCCAAGATTCAACGATATAATGTGCGATCGTCGGATTGAAGCCTTTACCAACTAAAAACATAATCGCAGCAACTTCTGTTAATGCGTGTTCATGTGATGTATGTTTTGCTTCATTTAAACCGTAATCTACCCATGGTTTTACGAAATCTAGTACGGGTTTCTTGAAAGGTAAAAACTGTGTACCGACAACTTGTTGAATTTGTTGTTGTGTTGGTTCAGTAATTGGTCCAGGTGGTAAGATTTGTGGTTGTGTAATGCCTAGTGTTGGTCCAGGTGGTAAGATTTGTGGTTGAGTTGGATCTATTGTTGGTGGTTTAGGTGGTGAGACACGTGCGTCGTAGTTTGGTTGATACATTTGTTGTTGGTATTGCGGTTGTTGTGGTTGAGTTGTGTATGGGTTTTGTGGTGCTGCATATGGATTTTGTTGATATTGTTGTTCTTGGTTTTGTGGTGCTGCATATGGATTTTGTTGATATTGTTGTTCTTGGTTTTGTGGTATTACATATGGATTTTGAGGATATCGCTGTTCTTGATTTTGTGGTGCTGCATATGGATTTTGAGGATATTCATAATTTGGACGTGTGTCATATGGATTTTGTTGAAATTCAGTTTCTTGGTTTTGCGTTGTTGCATATGGGTTTTCGTCATATTGTGGTTCTTGCTGTTGTAACTCTTGTTCTTCGTATTGTTCTGTGTATCTCTGTTCTTGTTGTTGAGGATACAATGGTTGCCTTGGATAAGGCGGTTGATTATTATAGAACATGTTTATTCCTCCTTCATGATGATGCCTACCACCTAGTGTATGGGCGGACAAGAAAATATGTGATGAAAAAATGCGGGCGTGTTACAATAAGTAACTGGGTGAAGATAAAATGACAAAACAAGAAAAAATTCAAAAAACAATTACTTTTGTAAAACATATTTTAGAAAAAGATGCGAGTGGGCATGATTGGTATCATATTGAACGTGTACATAAAATGGCGATTTCTTTATCTGAGCAAGAAGGTGGAAATCGTTTTATAATTGAAATGGCAGCATTACTTCACGATGTGGCAGATGAAAAGCTAAATGAAAGTGAAGAAGCAGGAATGAAAAAAGTTTCTGATTGGTTAGAAGAGCTACGGGTTGAAGAAGAGGAAAGTAAACATATTCTTCATATCATCGCCAATATGTCTTATAAAGGTGGCCATGGCGGCACAGTAGAGTCACTTGAAGGGAAAATTGTTCAAGATGCGGATCGTTTAGATGCTCTTGGTGCAATAGGGATTGCTCGTACATTTGCATATGGTGGGGCGAAAGGGAGATTAATGTATGACCCAACTATTCCGCCGCGTGAAGAAATGACGAAAGAAGAATATAGAAAAAATAATGATCCATCTTTAAATCATTTTTATGAAAAACTTTTGAAATTAAAAGATTTAATGAATACGAATGCAGCAAAACAAGAGGCTGAAATTCGTCATCGTTATATGGAACAGTTTATTGAACAATTTATGAAAGAGTGGAATGCACAAATATGAAAATGTTAACTGTGGAGAACTTATCAAAATCATATGGGGAAAAGCCGTTATTTGATGGATTATCATGTAGTATTACAGAAGGACAACGTGTCGGAATTATCGGTGTAAACGGAACTGGTAAATCGACATTATTAAAAATTATTGCAGGATTAGAAACTCCTGATACAGGTGATATGACGCATTCACGTGGGTATACAATTAGTTATTTATCACAGCAACCAGAGTTTGATGAAAAACTAACAGTATTAGAGCAAGTGTTCCATGGTGATACACCTTTAATTCGTCTTCTTCGTGATTATGAAAAAGCACTATTAAATATTGAAAAAGATCCAAGTAATGAAAAAGTACAGGAACAATTATTTGCAGTGCAGCAACGTATGGATGCAATGAGTGCATGGGAAGCAAATGCAAGTGCGAAATCTCTTTTAACGAAATTAGGAATTACAGATTTCACTGCAATTGTTGGGAATTTATCTGGTGGACAGAAAAAACGTATCGCAATGGCACAATGTTTTATTGAAACACCTGATTTATTAATTTTAGACGAGCCTACGAACCATCTTGACCATGAGACAGTTGAATGGTTAGAAGAATATTTAGCAAGATATACAGGTGCGGTATTACTTGTAACCCATGATCGTTATTTCTTAGATCGTGTGACGAACCGTATTTTTGAATTAGATAATGGTAAATTATATAGCTACGAAGGAAACTATAGTACATTTTTAGAAGCGAAAGCACTTCGTGAAGAGCAAGAATTGGCACAAGAATCGAAACGCCAAAATTTATATCGTCGTGAACTTGCTTGGATTCGTCGTGGTGCAAAAGCCCGTTCTACGAAACAAAAGGCGCGTATTCAGCGTTTTGATGAGCTAAAGGAACTAGAAGGACCAGCTGCAAAACAGTCAGTTGATATTGCACTTAGCGGTAGCCGTCTTGGGAAAAAAGTACTTGAGTTAAAAGATGTAACGAAAAAATTTGGTGATAAAACGGTATTAAACAACTTTAATCATATTGTGAAACCAGGCGATCGCATCGGAATTATTGGAGCGAATGGAAGCGGGAAATCTTCGCTATTAAATATGCTTGCAGGTAAGTTATCTCCTGATAGTGGTGAAATTGAAGTTGGACAAACTGTAAAAGTTGCTTATTATACGCAAGAAAATGAAGAGATGAATTTAAATCAGCGTATGATTGAATACATTAAAGAGATTGCAGAAGTTATTCATACGACAGATGGAAAAGTAATTGGTGCATCTCAAATGTTAGAACGTTTCTTATTCCCGACGCATTCACATGGTACACCACTTGGTAAACTATCTGGTGGTGAAAGAAGACGTTTATATTTATTACGTATTTTAATGGGAGAACCAAACGTACTTTTACTTGATGAACCTACAAACGATCTAGATACACAAACATTAACAGTACTAGAAGATTATTTAGAAGATTTCCCAGGTGTCGTTTTAACTGTATCGCATGACCGTTACTTCTTAGATAAAGTAGTAGATGAACTGTTCATCTTTACTGGCGGAGGCGAAGTGCGTGAATTCCTAGGTAGTTATACAGATTATTTAGAAATGGAAAAAACGAGAGAACTTATGGAGAAAGCGGAAGTTCAAAAAGAGAAAAAAGTTGTAGAAGAAGCTCCAAAACAACAACGTAAACGTAAACTTTCATACAATGAACAGCGTGAATGGGAAACGATTGAAGATACAATTGCCGAACTTGAAGAGAAAATTGAGTCAATTGGAGAAGAACTTGCGAAAGTTGGATCTGACTTCACAAAGGCACAGGAATTATCTGAAGCACAGCAGAAAACAGAAGAAGAGCTAGAAAAACAGATGGAAAGATGGAGTGAACTATCAGACATCGTTGAAGGATTAAAATAAAAACAAGCTGCATATATTGAAAAGTAAAGAGAAAAACTTTACACTATTGGTAGAACCTATTTTAGGAGGGAAAAAATGAGAACATCTAATCCAATGTTGAAAAAAGAGGCATTCCGTAAAGAGGGAGCAAGCGCTTCTGCGATGACGATTGGCGGAACAGTAGGCAAAACGTTCATTATGCTTATCTTGCTACTTGCAACGTCTGTCTATTCATACATACAGATGATGCAGGGGACGATGAAGATGCCAGTATTAATTGGTGCTTTAATCGTTGCGGCAATCATCGCATTTGCGTCTATGTTCTTCCCGCGCATTTCACCTTTTGGTGCACCAATCTATGCAGCGGTAGAAGGGGTTGTGTTAGGAAGTATTTCAGCAGTTTATACAATGAAATTTGGCGATTCTATCGTTTTAAATGCTGTATTACTAACAATCTCAATTCTATTTGCAATGTTAGTGTTATATGCAACACGCGTAGTAAAAGTAACGGATAAATTCCGTACAGGCGTTATGGCAGCAACACTTGGAATTATGGTTATGTATTTAGTCGTATTCCTACTAAATATGTTTGGTGTAACTGTTCCATACATTCACCAAGGTGGTACAATCGGTATTATTATTAGTGCAGTTGTTATTGTAGTTGCTGCATTAAACTTATTACTAGATTTCGATTTAATCGAAAATGGTGTACGTAGTCAAGCTCCGAAATATATGGAGTGGTATACTGCGATGGGACTAATGCTTACATTAGTATGGTTATACTTAGAAATTCTTCGTTTCGTTTCTTACTTTACGAAAAATGACTAATAAAAAAATCCTGCATGAAAAATGCAGGATTTTTTTATTTTCAAAGATATATTGAATGTATGGTATAATATGGATGATAGCAACTTGAAGTGAAGGAGATGGAATATGATGAAAGAGAAGAAGGGGATTATGAAAAAATTATTTTCTAAAAGTTTTTTCATAGAACTAGATGAAGCTTTAACGTATCCATCATCAAAAGTTATTACTTCAGCGATTGAAGGATATGCAACTGAATGCAATGAAAGACTAAAATTTGAGAGTAAAGTTAAACCGATTACTTTCTACTTAGAAAATGTAATGTACCGTGCTGAAATAAAGATGGCTCGCGGAGGATATTACATATCTTGTACTGAAGTGTAATAAATTTTGAAACTATACATGTTTGAACTATGTATGGTTTCTTTTTTTGTTTTGTAAGGTCCAAAATAATACTTTCTACTTACGGATATATCATTTTGTGCTTTTTACCATTCAAACATTTCTCCTTACAATGAAGAAAAACATGTGAGGTGGTATAACTTATGATGAATCGAGTTGTATTAATCGGTAGATTGACAAAGGAGCCAGAATTATACTACACAAAACAAGGCGTCGCTTATGCACGAATATGTGTTGCGGTGAATAGAGGATTTCGAAATAGTTTAGGTGAACAACAAGTCGATTTTATTAATTGTGTCGTTTGGCGCAAATCGGCTGAGAATGTAGCTGAATATTGTAAGAAGGGGTCGCTCGTTGGGATTACAGGGCGTATTCAGACTAGTAATTACGATGATGAACAAGGCAAGAGAATATATAGAACTGAAGTTGTGATTGAGAGTATTACCTTTTTGGAGAGAAGGCGGGAGGGGGCATCGTAATAAAAGGTGATTTTAAGTAATAGCTTCGGAAAAAATTGTGGAAAGTATTTTAATAAACTTAAAGAGGGGATACCGCCAGCTTTTTTGAAAAAACAAGTAAAGAGTATACAAAATTTTATAACGTTTTTTGGCTAATCCAGTAACAAACGAGAACCATAAAACCCATCACAGGATAGGAATGTATAAAAAGATGAATCGAGTGATAGAAAATAAAAAAAGGGATTCCTTCTGAGAGTAAGGAATCCTCCTTTTTGTTGCAACCGATAATAGGACGTTATGTTAATTAGAAATGTATACGATATTCATAAAATCCGAACTGTTCAATTTGTTAAAAAAAACTATAGTTGAAATTCTTTCTTTATAATTTCAGCTACTTCTGTAGCATTTAAATTCGTATTATTGATCCTTATATAATTTTTCTCTGTAATTTCTCCTTCTCTTGAATTTAATCTAAAATTTTCAAATGTGCTTAATAAATTTTGTTCAGATTGTTCAATCTTTCTTTTTGTTGGCTTATGTTCAAGTCGATGAGGTGTTTTATTTCGTTGAAGTCTTTCTTCTACATCAGCTTCTAATTCAACAAAATAAATATCAACCCCTTGGGAACGAAAAATATTACATATACTTTCAACATCATCCCAATCTTTCTTTTCATTAAACGCCCATACGTATGTAAAAATCATTCCATAATGTTCACTCTTTGAAAATGATTGAAATATTTCCTTTCGGAAAAGATGGGTTAATCGCCACATTTCCGAAGAGAATCCATACAATGGCTCCAATAAATCAATTGTCATATGGTTATGAAATAATTTTAAATCAGTCATCTTTGCTAGTTCTTGTCCAACTGTCATTTTCCCAACTGCTTGTGGCCCAAATATCAAAACAAACTTTTTCATCGAATTCCCTCCAAAAAATAATAAGACATTAATTATAAAATAAGAGATTCTGTAAATGTATCACAATCAAAATATTTTGTAGAATCTATATACTTTTCTGCCTTTTGTATTTATAAAAATAGTTGTCTTCCAATAACGAAAAATATGTAAATAAGCTATCCATATGGATAGCTTATTTACATATTTTTTTGTTTAGCGTGTTTTTTTCAAAAATAATGGCGATGCCTCAAGAAATGGATAAAAAATAAAAATCATCGGAAACGAAAGCTTTTAAAATCCCGTTCCTAATTTAAAATGTAAAAAGAATGAAATAGTATGGTAGCGGGAAGAAAGTAGTAAAATTAAGCATCCGAGTAGGAGTATAGAGTGATAACATGTTACAATACAGCTAAGAACATGCAATAAAGGAGAGTTTTTTACGTGAAGATTAAAGCAATTGAACCGACGCCAAGTCCAAATACAATGAAAGTTATTTTGAATGAAGTATTACCATCAGGAGCGCGTAATAATTATACAAATGAAAATAAAGAACAAGCACCAATGCAAGTGCAAGAAATTTTGAAAATTGAAGGCATTAAAGGTGTATATCATGTAGCCGACTTTTTAGCAGTGGAGCGAAATGCGAAGTATGACTGGAAAGTTTTATTACAACAAGTTCGTGCTGTTTTCGGCGAAGAAGTAGTGGAAGAAAGTGAAGAACAACAACTTGCTCATTTTGGAGAAGTGAAAGTGTTTGTTCAAATGTTCTTTACAATTCCAATGCAAGTAAAGTTAACAGATGGAACGACGGAAGAACGTGTTGGTTTACCTGATCGTTTTAAAGAATCAATTATGAAAGTGCAAATGTCTGCACCAAATGTTGTAAAAGAGCGTAAATGGGTGGAACAAAGTACACGTTACGGTAACTTTGAAGAAATCGGGAAAGAAGTAGTAGAAGAGATTGTTGCTGCTTATTCAGAAGAACGTGTAAATGAAACGGTTAAAGAATTATTAAATCAAGCAGGTGCTGTTGAAGTAACGATCCAAAAGCGTGAGCCATATAAAGTAACAGAAGAGATGATGAAAGATTCTGACTGGAAAAACCGTTTTGCAGCATTAGAACAAATGGATCCTACTGAAGAAGATATTCCAGTGTTGAAGATGGCGTTAGATGATGAAAAAGTTTCAATACGCCGTTTAGCAACAGCGTATTTAGGTATGGTAAAAGGTGATGAAGTATTACCGTTATTATATAAAGCTTTATTAGATCGCTCTGTAAGTGTTCGTCGTACTGCAGGAGATTGTTTATCAGATGTAGGTGATCCGGCAGCGATGTTCGTTATGATTAAATCTCTGAAAGATCCAAGTAAATTAGTACGCTGGCGTGCAGCTATGTTCTTATTTGAACTTGGAGATGAAAGTGCGATTCCAGCATTAAAAGCAGCGCAAGATGATCCAGAGTTTGAAGTAGCGATGCAAGCACGTCTAGCATTAGAACGTATTGAAGGCGGAGAAGAAGCAAAAGGTTCTGTATGGAAACAAATGACGGAGTCTCGTAAAGGGGAATAATATATGATTGTTTTCTATGATAGTTGGTGTCCGATGTGTACGGCGGTTGCAGAACGTACGAAAAAATTAGATAAAAAGGGTAAGATGAAATTTGTTTCATTTCGAGATGAAGATGTAGTTGAGAAGTATGAGCTTTCTCAAGAACTACAAAGTAAGATGGAACAAAGATTGTATATTTTTAAAAATAATAAGTGGTATGACGGCATTCATAGCATACATGTATTAGCAAAGGCCGTTCCATCTTATTGGTTTGCCGTTCCTTTTATAAAGTTATCTATCGTACTTGGTTTTGGAAGTAAAGTATACGATTATATCGCTAACAATAGAAAACTTGTTCCAGTGGGGCATTGCCGCGGTGGGGTTTGTGAAATCCCTACAAAAAAATGAAATCATCGTTATCTTTCTTTTGCACCTATTAATAGAGCGTGATATGATGAATTTGGAATGAAAGTTGAAGGAGAGATTACAAGATGTCAAATGCTTATGAAGAATACATGCGCCAAATGGTAATCCCAATGCGCCAAGAGTTAGTGCGTTCTGGGTTTGAAGAGTTAACTACAGAAGAAGCTGTAACAGAATTTATGGAAAATACATCAGGTACAACTTTAGTAGTTGTAAACTCTGTTTGTGGTTGTGCAGCTGGTTTAGCACGTCCATCAGCAGGTCAAGCGGTTGTTCGTGCTGAAAAACAACCTGATCATCTTGTAACTGTATTCGCAGGTCAAGATAAAGATGCTACTGCAAAAATGCGTGAATACTTCGGAGAAATTCCTCCATCTTCACCATCTATGGCATTATTAAAAGGAAAAGAAGTTGTTCACTTCATTCACCGTCATGAAATTGAAGGTGCAACTATGGACGAAATTATTACGAACTTAGAACAAGCTTTCGAAAAGAATTGCTAAAGAAGGGGGAGAGTAAATCTCCCTCTTTTCTTTATATAGAGGTGAAACAATGATCGTAACAACAGCAGGAAGAACGAATAAAGAAATGACAGATTATGCAAAGCAGGTAGCCGCAGAATTAAATCGTTCATTCGTTAAACGTAATGACATACCAGTACATAAGCTGCATGAGCAGTATGAACAAGATGTGCTTGTCGTAGGGAAGAACCGATTAGCTATTTATCCGAAAGGTACGGAAGAATCGTTTTTCTTTCATCCGAACTCAGCGATGTTTCGTGTGAAAAGGTTAATGCGTGGAGAACACGATCCGTTTGTACAAGCCACGCAATTAGAGAGAGGAATGACAGTGTTAGATTGTACGCTCGGGATGGCATCAGATAGTATTGTAGCTAGTTATGTTGTTGGTGAAAGCGGAAAAGTAACAGGACTTGAAGGCAATGAGTATATGGCTTATATTATGGAAAATGGTTTGAAAACATGGTCTTCATCCGTTTCTGAAATTGATGAAGCAATGCAAAGAATTCAAGTAAAGCAAACGGAGCATTTTTCATTTTTAGCGCAATGTGAAGACAATAGTTACGATGTCGTTTACCTTGATCCGATGTTTGAAGAAACTGTCATAGAATCCGACGGAATTAAAGGATTAAAACACTTCGCTTTGTATCATGATATTACTGATGAAACAATTGCGGAGGCAAAACGAGTGGCGAGAAAACGTGTCGTTTTAAAAGATCATTTTCGTAGTTCTAGATTTGAAAAACACAATTTTTATGTATACAAAAGAAAAAGTGCTAAGTTTCACTTTGGTGTAATTGACCCTTGCTAATTGTTTGAAAAGATGTATAATAAGCAATAATTAATTAAATATACTGTCTGTGATGAAGAGAGTAGTCTTTTTTAGAAGGAAAGCGAGCTAGGGATGGTGTGAGCCTAGTACGGAAGAAAAAGATGAAGCGCACTTCGGAGATGCTTCTTGAACGAATAGTAGAGAAAGCCGAGGCCCCCTGTCCTCGTTATAAACGGGAAAGTGGTTCGTAACGAACAACAAGGGTGGTACCACGGGTTAAAACTCGTCTCTTTTTTAGAGACGAGTTTTTTGTGTTTTAAAAAATAAGGAGGTTGTATCATGGATTATAAAATGCAGTTTGTGGAAAGTTTATCTAATATTTTCACGAATGAATTAACGCAAAAACAAATTTTAGATTTAATTGAAACACCGAAACAAGATGAATTTGGAGATGCAGCGTTCCCATGCTTTTCATTAGCGAAGCAATATAAAAAAGCACCAGCTCTTATCGCAAAGGAAGTTGCTGAGAAATTCAATGATCCGTTTTTTACGAAAGTAGAAGCCGTTGGTCCTTATGTAAATGTATTTTTCAATCGTGAAACTGTAAGTGATGCAGTATTAAAAATAGTTTTAGCGGAGAAAGAAGAGTTCGGTCAAAACCACTTTGGCTGTGAAAAAACAGTAGTAATTGATTATTCCTCTCCTAATATCGCGAAACCTTTTTCGATGGGGCATTTACGTTCTACAATGATAGGAAATTCGCTGAAACATATCGCTGAAAAATGTGGCTATGAAGTTGTAGGGATTAATTATATAGGAGATTGGGGAACACAGTTTGGAAAGTTAATTACGGCTTATAAAAAATGGGGAAATGAAGCAGTAGTTAAAGAAGATCCAATACGTGAGCTATTTAAGTTATATGTCCAATTCCATGAAGAGGTAAAAGACGACGAAGAACTAGAAGAAGAAGGACGTGCTTGGTTTAAGAAATTAGAAGAAGGTGATGAAGAAGCGGTAGAGCTTTGGAATTGGTTCCGTCATGAGTCCCTTAAAGAATTTTCTCGCATTTATGAACTTCTCGGCGTAGAATTTACTAATTTTCAGGGAGAAGCATTTTATAATAATTTAATGGAAGATTTTATTGGGATTTTAGAAGAACATGAGTTGCTTGAAGAATCAGAAGGTGCATTAGTCGTTAATTTAGAAGAAGAAGGAATGCCGCCTTGTTTAATTAGAAAATCAGATGGTGCGACGATTTATGCAACGCGTGACTTAACGGCAGCTTTATATCGTCAAAACACTTATGGGTTTGATAAAGCGCTATATGTTGTTGGTCCAGAACAAAGCTTACATTTCAATCAATTTTTCACCGTATTAAAAAAACTTGGCTATACTTGGGTTGATGGTATGGAACACGTACCGTTTGGCTTCATTTTAAAAGATGGTAAGAAAATGTCGACACGTAAAGGAAGAGTTATTTTACTTGAAGAAGTACTCGAAGAAGCAATCGAACTTGCAAAACAGAATATTGAAGAGAAAAATCCAAACTTAAAACAAAAAGAAGTAGTAGCAAAGCAAGTCGGTGTTGGTGCAGTCATCTTCCACGATTTAAAAAATGAGCGTATGCATAATATCGAATTCTCATTAGAAAATATGCTGAAATTTGAAGGAGAAACAGGACCTTACGTACAGTACACACATGCACGTGCTTGCTCTATTTTAAGAAAAGAAAGTGTAGAATTTGAAACATGTACGTTTGCTTTAAAAGATGATTATAGCTGGAGTGTCGTAAAATTACTTAATAAATTCCCTCAAGTAATTGAAGCAGCTTTCAATAAAAATGAGCCATCTATTATTTCGAAATATATATTAGATGTAGCACAATCATTCAATAAATATTACGGTAATGTTCGTATATTAGAAGAGAGCGAAGAAAAAGACAGCAGACTCGCATTGGTTTATGCTGTGACGGTTGTATTAAAAGAAGGATTACGTTTACTTGGGGTGGAGGCACCTGAGGAGATGTAACATAGTAGTAAACTGACAAACTGGGCCTAGTATAAACCTGGTTTGTTTTTTTATTGGATATATATTTTTTTGCAAAATCAATTAAAATCTTTTTAGAGAGGGTGATTCATATTGATTCGAACTTTTATTTTACAAATTCCTTGTCATAGAAGATTAGATAGGAGTTTTTTTAAACTACAAAAGTACATACCTTTATGTGCGCGTTGTACAGGCATGCTTATTGGTATTTTAATGTTTCCAATTTATTTTTATATGACACCTTCATTTCTTTTGGCAATCATACTATCATTTTTCGCTCAAATTCCGTTACTTATCGATGGGTTCACCCAAAAGTGGAAATGGAGAAGTAGCTCAAATTTGCTAAGAATAACTACTGGTGTATTAAGCGGTAATGGTATGGGATTATTCATTTCCTCTAGTGTTATATGGATATTATCTTAAGATATATAGTAATGGAGGTATTTACATAGATGTTCTGGATTTACTTAATTCTAATTTTTATTTCAGGTGGAAGTGGAATTGGTTTTATGATTCAAAATAAGTATACAGAAGCAATAATAGCTTTTGTTATTTGTATACTATTGTTTGGGCTACTGTATTATTATCTTAAGAGAAACAAAAGAAAGAGAAAAGCAGATTGTGATGATTTAGACTGTACGGATTGTTTTGATTGTGATTGTACTTGTTAAATTTTTCTTCCAAATAAAAAGCTAGTGTAT
>NZ_JBEUTW010000367.1:0-1040 GCF_040492675.1 Bacillus sp. AP50 | reverse complement strand
ACATAACTTATTACTAAACTGAGAAAGGGTAAATTATACTTTTTTATACGAACTTAACAAAGAGTAATTGTTCAATTGATTTATTACTTATTTCCCCAAAAAATATAGTCCTTCCTAAATTTATTAGGAAGGACTATATACAAACCCCTGTTTAATTTCCTACTAAACATTGTAACAAATTAAACGATATTAATACCTGCACTTACAAATCCAGCAACTGCAGCTATTGGACTTGCTGCTGTTAATGAAACATACAGTAGTATTTTATCTCCAGCAGCTACTGGAATAGCTTCAGCTATGATACCTGATGCTGTAGAACCAATCGCTATTGCGGCAAATGCTGGTGTTAATAAAAGAGGTGCGCCTTGTACTGTAAACGTATTGCTTGCTGCAGGTGCAGTTAATATTTGTATTTGCACTTGAACAGGTGATATTGGAGCTAATGCAGCTGTTGCACTAAAGAAACCTGCTAATGACGTGATAGTTCCTGCACGTGGTGCTACAAATGCATAATCACCTACACCTAATGCTAATGTGATACTAGTTCCACCTGTTAATGCTACACCAGGCTGACTAAATCCAAATCCAAGAAGAGTTCCTGTATTAGCTACTAACGCGTTAACTAACGCAGATGGTGTTGTACCTGAAGCAAATGGAATAATAGCTCCGCCACCAGCTGCACCAGTTGCTCCTGTTAAGCCCGTTGCCCCTGTTGGACCTGTTTGTTGGACCTGTTGGACCTGTCGCCCCTGGAGTAGCATTGATTAATTGGATTAATAAATTAAAAAGAAGTTGTAAAGTTGCAGAATCAACATTTGAGTTGCAGGATATAGGGATAAGATCTAAAGCGAAGAAGAATTGTGCAAGGGCGCTATAAAATTGTTGCAATAATGTTGACAATTGTCCTAAATTAGGTGCTGGAGATTGTAATAAAACTATAATACTTTGAGTTAATTGTTTCAAAAAATTAACTTCTGGGGAAGGTAATAAGGAATTTAAGAAAATTAAAAATTGATTAAATAAATCGAGTAACACTAATC
>NZ_JBEUTW010000366.1:0-7143 GCF_040492675.1 Bacillus sp. AP50 | reverse complement strand
GTACATGATAACAAACAAAATACCTAAGTTCAGAAAGAATAAACAACTTTCTGGCCTTAGGTATTTTTCCTTCTCAAAAAGGCAAACCTGCATCACAGGTTTGCCTCTTTACTCACTTCTTATTTAATCCTTTTTCACTTAAAAACTCTTTCATATGCATTCTTTTTTCTTTAGACATAAACGAACTCATTGATTCCGTCCATGTTACGTTTTTCTTGTTTGATGATCTTTCTTTATAATACGCGTTCATCGTTTCATCATATTCGTTTAGTAATTCATCATACTTTTGTTCATCATATCCATTTTCATGAAGAACTGCTGCTACTGGTAAACGTGGTTTAACTCCATGTTCTTCATCTGGTACACCGACTGTCATTCCGAATACAGGATATACTTTATCCGGTAAATGAAGCAGTTCACTCACTTCTCTCGGATTATTACGAATACCACCAATATAACAAATACCGTATCCTAACGATTCTGCTGCTAGTGCTAAGTTTTGCGCAAAAAGTGAAGCATCTACCGTCGCAACGATAAAGTCTTCTACTCCCTCATGCTTTATCTCTGTACTATGTTTTTCACATGCAATTTCAAGTCGTTTTAAATCTGCACAACAAACAAAAAATGCTGCACAGTCCTTCACATGGCGATTTCCGGATAGCTCTGCTAGTTTAGCCTTTAATTCCTGATCTGTTACATATATAACAGAATACGCCTGTACAAAATGTGATGAAGCTGCATGTTGCGCAGCATGCACCATCTTTTCTACTACATCTTTCGGAATTGATTCTTCTTTATATTTACGAACTGAAACATGTTGCTCCATCTTATGTATGATCTCATTCATGAAAATCACTCCTTTTTTCTCTTCATAATGAAAAATTAACATATCTTTTTCAATTTTCACAACTTATAAGCACAAAAAGAGCAATTCTTTTTGAATTGCCTTTTTTAAAACGTTTATCGATACGGTAAATGAAATTATAATTATCTTATTACGCCGTTTTCAAAACTTTAATACCTTTTACGATATTCCAAATGAAGTAGTAAATTCCTACAAGAATGAACACTGCATATGTGATAGCCATTCCAATTCCAGCACCGTCAGATTGATTGAAACCTAAACCGTACATGCCTGATACTGCTAGTCCTCCAAATAAGATTGCGTATGGGAAAACATGTGACCAAAATGCTTTTTTCGCGTGATACTTCACTTCATCTTCTGCAACAAAGTACACGATAATTGGTAGTAAAAATGGTGCAAAAAAGATACTAAAGTAACATAACGAAGATAAAATATTATTTCCTTTCATCCGATTCACCTCTAAATAGTTTTTGTTACCTTCATTATGTCAGGAAATCATTCTAGAAACTATCGCTTTACCTTTCACGAACGTGACATATTTGTAAGATTTTCCTCAAACTAAATCCCGCCTGAGTTTCAGACGGGATCACTTTCACTATATTCGATTCATAAACCAATACTGTGTAATTGCTAAATATTCTCGTACATTCGATGGAATGATGATTGGTTTCGGTGTTTTTGCCGGAAGACCTTCTAATTGTAAACCTTGTTTGGCCGCTATTTTTTTCGCTCTAAACATGTGAAAATCGTTTGTTACGATCATACCTTTTTTCATATCGGCTGGAATTAACGGTTTTGAGAATGTAATATTCTCATCTGTACTCGTAGATTTGTCCTCCATTATAATGCGGTCTTCTGCGATATTTTGTTTTATTAGTCCTTGTTTCATTGCTAATGCTTCTGAAATGTCTTCGCCTTTTCCTTGTCCTCCAGATACGATAGCGATTGTTTTCTCATGTGATTTTAAATATTCAGCTGCTTTATCAATACGATATTGCAATGAATAAGATGGTTTCGTCCCATTTACTTTCGATCCTAGTACAATTATGTAATCAGCATCGTATGTTGCATTCATATGCCCATGCTTATAAATGTGATATTGTAAAAACCCCGCATACACGGCGCAAATCATTATAACAACTAAAATGCCCTTCATTATTTTCTTCTTTCTCATATTCATATACTCCTATTTTCTTTTACTTCCTTCATGATAATATCCATTTATTTGTTTGTATACAGACAAATTCCAATAAACCCTAATTTATCCTCTGAAAGGTAATATTTATATTACTTTCGGGAATAGTAAGTACAACTTTACACGAAGGAGTGTCTCTATTGCTTCTCTTTTTATGTAACGTGTCGTTCTTTTTCATCTTATTTTTGCTATCGCTTAAGTTACTCGGTAAATCCGCGTTAGCGCAACTAACTCCTCATGATTTTGGGGCTATAATTTTTTTATCTTATTTAGCTTTCCAGGCCATACCCGTCTCTGGTGCTTTACAAGCATTTCTCGGTATGGTTGTTATCACATGTTTACATTTACTCCTTACAAAATTAAGCCTATTCAACAAACTAAATCGTTTTATTCTCGGACACCCTATCATTTTAATTAAACATGGTGATATTATTTTTGAGAACTTACAAAAAAGTAGATACCCCATTGCAGAACTGCTTTCTAATCTTCGCGTTGCAGGATATCCAAGTGTTCATGAAATTGAATACGCTATTTTAGAAGCGAACGGCGCTATTAGTATTTTACCAAAAAGAGAACTTGTACCATTAACTCCAAAAGATTTAAACATAGATGTTAAGTATGCTGGATTACCAATTGCACTTATCGTCGATTCACAAATTCAATATGATAACTTAAAGTTAATACATAAAGATGAAAAATGGTTATATAAAGAATTAAAAGAAAAAGGAATTACAAATATTAAAAACGTTGCCTTTGCTTCTGTTCAAGAAACGGATGGATCTTTTGCTATTAGTTTAAAGGAATAAGAAAATCCCCTTAATTGCTTAAGGGGATTTTTTATCATATCGCTTCTTTCTCTCCTGCCATATTTAATGGAACAGGATGTTTCATACGATTCATCGTAAATACGATAATCGCTGTCATTACTTCTGCAACTGGCATAACGAGCCAAATTCCATTTATACCAAATAGTTTCGGCATAATCCATAACAATGGAATAATAAATAGTAATCCTCGGCTCATTATAATAAGTACTGATTTCTTCGTTTGTCGCACTGATTGGAAGTACTCTCCATACACAATGTTATAACCTAAAAATACGTATTGGATAAAGAATAAACTAATACCTGTTAAGGTTAACTCCAATAATTCTGGAGATTGAACATCAAATAAACCAATGATATATTTCCCGAAGAATAATCCGACAATTATCGCAACGCCTCCAAGGACAACTGCAATTTTCACAGCAAACTTCAATCCTTCACGAAGTCTCTCTGATAAATTTGCCCCGTAATGGAAACTAGCAATTGGCTGTAATGCTGCTCCAACACCAAAGAATAATAGCAATGTCATTGCATGAATACTATTCACCATCGCATAGGAAGCTACTCCTACTTCTCCTGCACATTGGACAAATGCGATATTAAAACCAATCGTTACGATTGCAACCGTACTTTCTGCTGTAAAACTTGGGAAACCAATCACCATAATTTGTTTGACAGTATCCCATTCAAAATGAAATTTCGTCCACTTTAAAATACTACTTTTTCTAAAGAAATGGGTTAATAATACAAGGAAACCAATCGCTGCCGAAAGAATAGTCGCTGAGGCAGCACCTGTTACGCCCCATCCAAAGATAAAAATAAAGATATAGTCAAACACTATATTTAATACAGCCGTTACAACAAGACCAGCCATTGCTAAATTAGGATTTCCATCATTTCGTATAAATGTACTTAAAATATTTTCTAAAACGTATATCATTCCAAATGTTAATAATACGTGTAAATAGTCTAACGCATATGGTAGAATCACTTCATTTGCACCAAATAAGTATGCTAAATCTTCTATTCTCCATAAGCAAATCGCTGCTAAAATCCCTACGATAACAACTGCTACCGTCATTGATTGAGTAAAAATAGACCTTGCTCTCTCTCGTTTATTTTCACCTAATGCAATGGAATATAACGTTGCCCCGCCCATTCCAATCCATAATGAAATAGAGAAGAAAATCGAAAAGGCTGGAATAGCCACGTTCACTCCTGCTAAACCGTTCGCCCCAACTCCTCTACTAATCATAACCGCATCAATTACAATATTCACTGACATTAATACCATTCCGAGGACGGCTGGTATTAAATAAGAAATAAATAAACTTTTAATTGGTTTTTCTCTTAATTTTTCTGTTGCTTCCATACTCTAATATGCTCCTTTTTTTCAACTCTCTTTTCTTAGTTTAAACCTTCAAGTAACTTTAAGGTCAATAGAGAATTAAAAAATAGGTGACTTAATTATCGCATTTGATGCTCATTTGTAATTATACGAGTCCTATAACTTATTGCTTTGTTTTTTCATTATAGGAAGTTGAATTTCTGTTACTTGCTCCTCAGGATCTTCTGTTACAGACCAATCAATTAATGCAATCTCAATTGCATCTCCACTTATTTCGTATCCTTCTTGATCGATATATTTCATTAGCTTCTTATATGTTTCATCAGTTTCTTCATATGGCCCATGATGATATACACAGGCAAACATACCTTCTTTAATTTCATCTGAACTCTGTACTTCAAAAGGCATGTAATCCAAAAGAATAAAAACACTGCTATATGCTTGAAACTCATTTTGCATTAATCCTTTTTTCGCGACTGTTACACCGATATCTCCAGAAAATAAGCTATCATCCATTTGCCTCATATTTTTTTGCAACGAATGAATGTAGTACTCAAACATATCATCCGTCGTATTCGGGGCAACCGCAATAGCTGTTATTTTTCGCTGCGGAATCTCTTTTATTACCATTTGTTCAGCTTTTGCTTTTGTTGCTTCCTTAATTAAATGAATTCTATGCTCCATTTTCGCCAAAGCATACTCAATTTCTCTTTGTTTTTTCAACATCATCTCTTGTTGTTTTTCCAGTAAATTGAGTGCATATGCTGGATTTCTTTCATCAATATATTTTTTAATTTCCTTTAATGGAATGTTTAATTGGCGTAAAAACTTAATCGTATCTAATAGTGAAAATTGATCGATTGTGTAATAGCGATAATTTGTTTGCGGGTCGACAGTGGACGGATGAAAAATTCCCTTCTCATCATAATAGCGTAAAGTAGATTCCGCTATATTATGCATTTTTGCCATTTCTCCAATTGTAAAGCGTTTGTTTAATAACATCTTTTATTTCCTTCCATTTCTATTTATTTCATTATATGTTCATTTTGTCTTCAAAACAAAAAAGAATTCCCCTACGAGAATTCTTTTTATTAACTCTTAAACCTCTATTATTATAGGAAGGATCATCGGTTTTCTTTTCGTATTAGTATATATAAACTTCCCTAAAGCCTCTCTTACTTCTTTTTTCAAAATACCCCAGCTATTCACATTCTCTTTCCTCAAATTATTAATTGTAATAACAGCTAATTTATTTAATTCCTTTAAAAATTCTTCTGAATCACGAACATAGACAAATCCACGAGAGATAATGTCAGGACCGGAAATAATTTCTCCATCCACTTTATTAAAAGTAATAACTATAACGAGCATTCCATCTTCTGAAAGTTGTTTTCGATCACGTAATAAGGCATTTCCAACATCACCAATTCCTAATCCATCTACATATATATTTCCAGCCTGTATTTTTCTAGATTGAACGGCCACTTCATTACTAATATCTACAACATCTCCATTACGAACGATAAAGATATTTTCTTTTTCGACACCAATTGATTCTGCTAACAAACTATGGTGATGTAGCATTCTAAACTCTCCATGAATTGGGATAAAATATTTAGGTTTCATTAAAGTGAGCATTAATTTCAATTCTTCTTGATACGCATGACCAGATACATGGACTCCAGTAGAACTACCTGATCCATAAATTACTTTTGCTCCTAAAGCAAATAAATTATCTATAATTCTTGAAACGTTACGTTCATTTCCTGGAATCGGAGTCGCAGCTATAATAACCGTATCTTCTGGTAAAACATCAACTTGTCTATAGTTTCCACTCGCTAAACGCGCTAAAGCTGCCATCGGTTCTCCTTGACTTCCTGTACAAAGTATCGCTACCTGCTTTGGATCTAAACGATTTATCTCACTCGCTTCAATTAACATGCCGTCTGGAATATGTAAATACCCTTTCTCTAGAGCAACTTCTACTACATTTACCATACTTCTCCCTAGCAAAGCTAATTTTCGATTTGTTTTTATGCAAGCTTCAACTATTTGCTGAACACGATTTACATTAGAAGCAAATGTAGAAATAATTACTTTTCTATTTGCTTTCATAAATATTTCCTCTATCCGTTCTCCTACTGACCTTTCTGATGGAGTAAAACCCGGGCGTTCTGCATTTGTGCTTTCAGATAATAAAGCTAGTACACCTTCACTCCCTATTTTAGCCATTTTATGAATATCAGGATGTTGATTATTTACTGGTGTTAAATCAAATTTAAAATCACCTGTATGTACTACAGTACCTTCTGGTGTATGAAAAACAATACCGAGACAATCCGGAATACTGTGGTTCGTTTTAAAAAAGGTTGCCTTAATAGAACCACAATCAATTTCTGATTCTGAATGAATAACGATTAATTCCGTATCATTTTGAAGATTGTGTTCCTTTAATTTAATTTCAATTAAACCTAACGTTAACTTTGTTGCATAGATTGGTACATTTAGTTGTTTTAAAAAATATGGTATTCCGCCAATATGGTCCTCATGCCCGTGCGTTACTACTAAACCGCGAATTTTTTCTTTATTTTCTTGCAAATATGTGACGTCTGGAATTATTAAATCAATCCCTAATAAACTTTCATCTGGAAATTTAGATCCACAATCAATGACGACAATATCATTTTCATATTGGATAGCATACATATTTTTTCCTATTTCATTTACTCCACCTAAAGCAACAATAGACAAGTTATTTTTTAATGAATTCAAATGATAAAACCTCCTTTTCACATTTATAATTCGTGAAATAGCATTTAGGCTTTATTATTTGTAATGAAAAAGGACTTCATACTATTTCATACATATAAAAATTCACACACTATTCTTATATGTACATCTCTAATAACAC
>NZ_JBEUTW010000365.1:0-6991 GCF_040492675.1 Bacillus sp. AP50 | reverse complement strand
GGATTTATTACGTTTACTATTGATTTTGTAATTTGGTATCCCTACTTACCTTTAGGCGGGCTATCATTTACTCTATTTATTTATATGTTTGCATTACTTGAGTACATTAACTATTATCATACTCAGCTTTCATACGATAACATCTCTGATATGAAACATTTAATCAAATCAAAAAAACTAAAGCAGTCCTGTATAAGTAAAGATTTTAAACGTATTTCGTGAAAGAGAAGGTACTACATCCTTAGTAATACCTTCTTCACATACTATTATTTAATTACTCCATCTAAGTGATCTTTCAATTTCCCTAAATACTTCTCTATATCCGGATTCTTCACCACATCATAACAAGCAAAACTCTTTAACGGACTCATACCGAGAAACTTCTGCACGCGGTGTAAATGACTAAGCGCTGATTCTAAACTTTCTCCTTCAAAGAACTTCGTCTTATCTCCAAATGCTTTTTTAGGTGCATTCCAAGTTGTAGAGAACATATACTCTTTCTCTTTTAATAAACCACCTGTTCCATATTCATCTGCACCTTTAAAGAACAAACCGTATTCATATACTTCATCCATATACGTTTTAAATAAGCCTGGTACACTAAACCAGTAAATTGGCGTTTGATAAATCACAACATCGGCCCATAAAAACTTATCTTGTTCTTCTTTAATATTGTAACCATCTTGAATCGTTGTTGTTTTCACATGATGATTCTCGCCTAATACAGTAACCATATAATCTACTAACGTTTTATTTAATCGTCCTTCCTTTGTACCGTATTTTTCATGTCCATTTATAATAAATATATTTTTCATCGCTTTCCTCTCCCCTATATGATCTACTCTTCAGCTATTAAGCCGAGTTGCTGCTGTAGTGTAAGATTATCTTCTAAATGCCAATCTTCTGTTATCTTTCCGTCTTTCACATGTAAAATATCAATTGCAAAAAAATTAATTTTCTTACCATTATGCGTTCCTGTAAAAGAAAGACGGGCCGTTACTTTATCACCAACAACTAATAAGTCTTCAATCTCGCAATGTATATCAGGCACAACTTTACGAAAATTTTGCGCTGCAAACTTTAATCCTTCAATGCCTTGTGGTCGCCCTTTCGGCAATGTATTATCGAAGAAATCTTTAGTAACAGTCTGCGGAATAAGTTCCTCCTTACCTGTATCCCAAAATGCATAAAAACGCTGCGCCGCATGAACCATTTCTGTCGCTTCTTTTTTACTTAGTGAGGGATCAATTGTCATTGCTTTTGGCTTTGGCATTTCTTTTAATAACTGAACTTCAGTTTTTTGTTCCACACCACATGCTACAAGCACAATACAAATAACAAACAAACTAAGAAATCCAAGTAACTTTTTTAACCCCATGGAAATCACCACCTCCTTATATAAATCCTTTTTGTTTCGTATTGCTATTGTATATGCACTAACTTCCTTTATGGAAGTAGTGATATTTTTTTCATATAGTTACCAAAAGTATAGTTTTGTGATACTATAAAGCAAATTCATCCAAAAAAATTTTATGGAGGCTAGTTCCATGAACGATATAAATCCAGTTGAATTAACGAAAGGTTTACCTGGCATACCTTGTCCCATCGCTAAAACGCTTGATGTAATTAGTACAAAATGGACGTTTTTAATCATTCGTGATCTTCTTATCGAAGGAACATTACGCTTTAGTGATTTACAAAAATCAATGGATGGTATTAGTCCAAAAACATTATCGCTTCGACTAAAAGAATTAGAGTCTCAAGGCATTATAACGAGAAAAGTATATCCAGAAGTTCCGCCTCGTGTAGAGTACACATTAACGGATAAAGGAAAGCAATTAGAGGGGATTTTTATTGAATTAAAACGGTTTGGATTAAGTTTATAAAATGAAACTTTAATCAGAATAAAACAAAAACCCCTTACCGTCGTAAGGGGTTTTATTACTTCGCAAAACTTTCAGCCAACTGTTTCTCTCTCCACATAAATGTAATAGCGAGACCAACTATTAAAACAACGCCTGAAAATGCATATGGATAATGGATATTCATATCAAATAATATTCCGCCCATCGCTGGTCCTGCGATATTTCCTAAACTCGTATAAGTCGAGTTCATACCAGCGACGAATCCTTGCTCTTTTCCGGCTGCTTTTGATAAAAATGTCGTTAAAGCTGGACGAAGTAAATCAAATGCTAAGAAAATGAAGCAAGTAACGAGAAGTACAATCCAATAATTAAAGACTACAGTTGAGACGAATGCTAATACTGCACCTACAATTAAACATATTTGAATTAACACTTTCTCACCGAACATGTCTACCAATTTGCCAAACATAAATACTTGCACAACTACCCCAAAGATTGAACTAATTGTAATAATTGCTGCGATATCTTTCGGCGAGAAGCCAAATTTATGATCAGAGAACAAGCTAAACACTGTTTCATACGCTGATAATCCGAATGCGAGTACAAATACGATAATAAATGCAATTGCATACATTGGATGTAATGATTTCTTTAAATCACCAATAAAACTTGATTCCTTCGTATTAGAAGAAATCTCTGCAAGTTCTTCTTTCGTTAACGGTTCTTTTAAAATAAAGATCGAAATCACACATGCTATAAAAGCAATTACTGCTGCAACGAAAAACGGCACACGTATACCGTATTCTGCAATAAATCCGCCGATTCCAGGACCTATAATGAATCCAGTACTAATAGCCGCAGATAAGTATCCCATCGCCTTTGGACGTTCCTGAATAGATGTAATATCCGCAACATATGCCGTAACACCAGGCATAATAAAAGCAGCACTAATTCCGCCTAATACCCTTGCTACATAAAGCATCCATACATCTTTTCCTAATCCAAAAAGAAGCTCTGAAACACCAAAAATAAATAATCCAATGATTATCATTTTCTTTCTACCGTAAAGATCAACCCACCGGCCTGTAATAGGTGAAGTAATGAGCTGTGCCATTGCAAACACTGCAACGAGATATCCCATCGTCTTCCCTGTTAAATGCATATCATTCATAAAGGACGGCATAACCGGAATGATTAATCCAATCCCTAGAAAAGCGATAAATATATTACTCAAAAGAATGACCAATACCATCTTTTGTTCTTTTATCGGTTTCTTCACTTTTTAACACCTCTTCCCGTAAGTTCCTCTCAAAAAATAATGCCCAAGAAGCTTTTTCTTTATCCTTCTATTTGTGGGCTAGTCATGAGTAGAGATGCCCCCTACTCGTTAGAATTTCACACTATCCTTCCACACATACATACGCATCAGGTGAATGACTATCATTCAGTTTTCCTCAAAAATGAACCTACCTTTTCAGACAGGTTCATCTCACTATTTCTTTATATGTAGTGCATGTGTTAAAAAATCTAGTACTTCTGCCTTTTGCAAATCGACTTGCTCATCATCTTTATGATCATATAAATACACTTGTTCCGCTGCTGATTCAACTAGAGCGATAAATAACTTCGCTGTTCGCTCTGCGTGAACCGAATCACGAATTTCACCGGCTTCTTTTGCCTCACTTAAAAATTCACTTAGCCACATATAAAGAGGCTCATACACAGCTTCCCATTCTTTTATATGTTCTGTAGATGCAAGACCAGCATACATTAAAGCTTGTATTTCACGATATTCAGCTATAAAGTGAAACACCGCATCTATTACTTGCGTCACTTTACTTGAGAAAGGCGCATCGTTTTGCACTTTTTCTTTCACTGCAAGTATCATCTTTTCAACCATCACTTCTGCTATTGCAGGCATAACAGATAACTTAGAAGGAAAATATAAATAGAAAGTTCCTTGCGCAATGCCAGCTAATTTCACGATATCAGAAATCTTCGTTTTTTCGACGCCCTTTTCCTGAAACACTTCAATAGCTGCATAGACAATTTTCTCTTTTTTATTCATCATCTAAACCCTTTCACACGCATATTGAATGACTGTCACTCATTTTATAAGATAATCGATTGTACTGTCAATGATAGTGAACTCTAAGAGGAAATCATTTTTTTATAATAAAATCTCCTAATAAACAATTAGGAGATAAAAATACAATATATCTTTAAGAAAGTGCCTTTAATCCTGTCACTCCACATACAATAAGAAACACACTAATGATACGCGCTTTACTTTTCGACTCACCAAACAAGAACATGTTTAACAAAACTGCACCTGCTGTTCCGATACCAATCCAAACCGCATACGCGACACTTACTTGTAAAAATAAGAAGGAAGTATACAAAAATGCGAAGGATGTAGCAAACCCACCTATATAAATCGCACCATTGGCTAATGTCTTATCTTTACTATACATTTTAAGTCCTATCACACCGACTATTTCACTAATTGCAGCACAAAATACGAAAAACCAACCCATTTTTAAGCAACTCCTTCCACAGTTTCTTCTTTATTGTCAGCTAACTTTAAACCGATAACGCCGGCTACTACCATAAGAATGAAGAATAGTTTGCCTGCGCTGAAACTTCCACCGAAAAGAAATACATCCATTAAGAAAGTACCTACCGTACCAGCTCCAGCGAAAATAGCATATACAGTTCCTGTTGCAAGATGTTCACACGCTTTAGAAAGGAAGTGAAAATCAACAGCGATAACTCCTAAAATAATAATCCAATGCCACCAAGTATTAGCCGTATTAAAACCAAACACCCAAAAAATTTCAAAGATACATGTTAATATGACATATAACCAAGCTCTATTTTTCATACCTCTCACCTCTTATGACTGACTATCAGTCATTTTTATTTTAAAAAAATATACTCTTTCATCAATACTATATAAAAACAACTATCATCCTCATTTACCATTGTATTTGTTCCATTTCTAAGCTAACTGCATCCTGTCACACAAAAATGACTGAATGTCATTCATATATATTGTACATGAACATTTTAAAAATTGTCAATGCCGAAAGTTTATTTAAAATTTCTTTCATCCTATTTGTATATTTTTTAATAATCTGTCAATAATGCTAGTAACATAATATTTTCTCCACTCCCCCTTGGAGAGATCCCTTGAATGGAGCAGTTAGCTTTTGCTAGCTGCTCTTTTTTATTTATCCATACACTATGATGAAATACTCATAGATAAAATCCATTTTTCATCACATAACAACCATCTATTTATTTTCCAATGAGCCTTTGTATGCACGAATTTTATTCTCAAGCATCTTCTCTGTAACCTCTAAGTTTTCTCTTTGAATCTGAATAGATTTCCTATGATCTTCTAGGAGCTGTAAACGAGCTTTTGTTGTATGCGCCCCTTCTGTATATAATCTAGCGTATTCTCTTATTTTCGCTATTGGCATTTGCGTTTGTTTTAATTTCATTACAAACTGCAACCACTTTATATGTGACTCTTCGTAAAGTCGATTTCCATTTGTATCACGATTTGCAATCAATATATTTTCCTTTTCATAATAACGTAGTGTATGTGTGCTCAATCCTAATAATTTTGCTACCTCACTAATTGTATACATACTAAACTCCCTCCACATGCTTATCCTTATATATTTTATGAACGTATCAAATTTATAAAAAACATTTGACTTAGAGTATACTCTAACAAATACAATCTAACCATAAATAAATTTGAATTTAGGGGGATTTTATATGAAATACACTGTTATTACTGGTGCAAGTTCCGGAATTGGTTATGAAGCAGCTTTAGCATTTGCATCTCGCGGGAAAAATTTAGTACTTGTAGCTCGAAGACAAGAAGAATTAGATGGATTAAAATTGAAAATTAACGAAATGCATCCAGAGTTAGATGTTGTCATTCGACGAACTGATTTATCTGTTACTGAAGATGTTTATAAACTTTATGAAAGCCTACAAGCTTTTCAAATTGAAACGTGGATTAATAACGCAGGTTTTGGTAATTTCGCCTCAATTGCCGAACAAAATTTAAATAAAATCGAGACGATGTTGCATGTCAATATAGAAGCACTAACAATACTCTCTTCTCTTTTCGTTCGAGATTATTCAATGGTTGACGGAACACAGCTTATTAACGTTTCATCGGGCGGCGGATACACGATTGTTGCTGATGCTGTTACGTATTGCGCTACAAAATTTTATGTAAGTGCCTTTACAGAAGGGCTGTCTCACGAACTGAAAGAACAAGGCGCAAAACTGCAAGCAAAGGTTTTAGCACCTGGGGCAACTGAAACAGAATTTGCAAAACGTTCATTTGGTATTGATGAGTTCGAATACGATAATGTTGTACCGAAATTCCACACTGCAAAACAAATGGCACAATTTATGCTCGACCTTTATGATAATGATAAAGTTGTAGGAATTGTCGACGGTTTAACGTATAACTATGAACTTAAAGATCCGCTTTATAATTTTGCCGTAAGACAAACGAATTCAAATTCTTAATAACCTGTCCATTTCTTATGTAAATACATGTTCCCACTATATCTGTAAATAATAGTGGGAACTTTTTCTCTATAAATTTTTTATCCAACATACCGAACCATCGCCACTTCATCACAATAATCCATCTTTGGACAATGTCTACAATCAATCCATACTTTCTCTGGCAACGCTTCTTTATTTATAAAATCAAATCCACACTTTTGAAAAAATACTGTTTCATATGTTAAGGAAATTACTCTTCTTACATTTATTTTCGTAGCTTCCTCCATTACATGATTTACGAGCATACGTCCTATCCCTTTCCCTGCATATGTATGCGAAACTACTAACGATCGTATTTCTGCAAGATCTTCTCCTAACACATGCAATCCAGCAACTCCAACAATTCTCTCGTCTTCTTTCATAACATATAAACATTGCAAATATTGATAAAGAGACAAAAGAGAACGTGGTAAAACAACTCCCTCTTTTGCATAAACCTCAATAAGACTATAAATTTCTTTCACATCACTGGTCACCGCATTACAGATTTTCATATTACATCCCCTTGCCCCTCAATATTAATA
>NZ_JBEUTW010000364.1:0-5200 GCF_040492675.1 Bacillus sp. AP50 | reverse complement strand
CAGTAGTACTGTACCAAATAAAAATACTCCCGCAACAAATGAAGCTACTGGTAACATTTTTATCATTTCATCAGGAAATACGAGTGGCAATAATGGAAATGCATACGCTGCTGGAATACGTACTCCAACGATTTTTAATAAAATAACCATTAATATCATATTTAATAACGTGACTACAATCCATGAATCAATTGCAAAATACAATAAAGTTCCAACAGTTGCCGATGCAGTTAATACTAATATTTGTTTAAAAGCCATTTTTTCATTATACATCGGCTTTTGAAGTGATTCATACACAACAACTAATATTGGTGGAATAACTGCTAATTGTTCATAACCAGTTATCCAGCATAAACTGATCCATACGAAATTTAGTATTAGAAATACAGTCATATATTTATACTGTATTTGCACTTTTCGCTCAATACCGTTGTTCAATTTAAATATAAGAACACCTATCATTAAAATAAATGTTAAAGCAAATACCGCGATAACAAATGACCATTCCGTCGCATTTGTTACTAACGGTAATAAACCTGTCGCAATGGATGGTGCTAAATTGGATTGAATAACACATAAAAACAACATCATTAATATAAGTGTTAAGCTAACTTTTCCTATATAGGAAATATCCATTTGATTCACTGCAAAACCAATAACAGCTGTTATTGACGGTGCAATAAAGATTTTTTCTGGTTGTCTTAACCATCCTGGCTCGCGATACGCCCATAAAGCAATTGCCATCGCTGCTATTTCCGGCAAAATGACTTCCGGATCATTTAATAACACACCAGCTGTTACCATAGCTAAAATAAATAAAATAGCAATCGTATATGAGATGATTGTTTCTTTCTTTGAAATTACTGCATTCATTATTGCATACTCCTTTTTACTTATTACTTTCATAATGTAAAACAACAACTCTTTATACCCTACCATAGTATTGTATATTAGCATCTTTTCTATTTCAAGTATTAGTATTCATTTACATCCTCTCTCATCCATACACATACAAAACAAAGCATTTTATAGACATTGACACTTATTAAAAGATAGGTTACAATAACTATACATTAGTAAGTAGCTAATGTAATTACATCTAACTAGAGGTGAAACAAATGAAAAACATTTTATTCCGTATTAACGAATTGTCAAAAAAAGAAAAAGCGAATGGATTAACAGTTGATGAAAAACAAGAACAACAAATGTTGCGCCAAAACTATACACAAACATTTCGTGGAAGCTTAGATTCCATTTTATTAAACACAAAAATTGTTGATCAAAATGGTCTTAACGTTACACCTGCTGCATTACAAGATGCTCAAATACGTTTAAAATTAAGCAAATGAGTTCCGCGCTAAAGAATTCTAATAAAACATAAAAAGAGCTGGATTTCCTATATAGAAATTCCAGCTCTTTTTATTGTCTTTTTTAATTTAGTAAACGAGCGATACATCGCAATTCTCCACGACACAATCATCGCAAATGCAAGTAAGAAAAACATGCCGCTTAACTCTGCCAAATCAATTGATTGGCTTAAATATGACTTTAATGCCACGCGTACAGCTAATAAGCCTACTAAAATAAATATGAATGCTTTTGACGGTTTCATAAATATATGTTCGCCTTTTATTTCGAACTTAGTTGTTTTAATAAGAAAAATAGAAAAGATAAGCCCTATACTAATTGCCTCAACTATTTCTAACGATGTTAATCGAAACTCTGGTAAAAAGTACATCGTTGCGCCTGTACTCATAAAAATTGGCGGCAATATAATTTTCTTTTTCGTTACCGGCTTTTTCGCTGCTTTAAAGCGCAGAAACATGACACCAACAGCCATACAAACCGCTAAAATACTTGATAAAAGTGCTATCATACTCTTCCCACTCCTATCTATTTAAAAGACTTTTTGAGCAAAATCATAAACCAAACGAGCCCGACACTTATAATAACATGACCTAATCCAGCCATATGGCTTAAACCGTAAAAGTCAGTTCCATTTACTTGTAGAAGACCTCTCCATAGCATTGTAGCAATAGTAAAGATTACTCCTACATTATAAACAACAAACCATGCACAAAAGCTCTTTGTTTCTTGTACATGAAACACTTTACATAAGGCTAAAGCAATTAAAAAGAATACAAAACCGAGCACTAATACATGTGTATGCACTAATTGCAACATTGTGGATCCTTTAATTCCTTGTGCTTTCGAATACTCTCTTGCAAATACACCTGATAATAAACCAATAATTAAGTAAATAAATGCCGCATTATATAATTTCTTCATTCTATTCCTCCTGTTGTAAACTTTCTATATTCGCTGCAATTATTTTAAGCAAAGTTTATGAACGGAGTATGAACAAAATATTACATTCAATTTTTGAAAATAAAAAAGCCATTCCACAAATAATAATTGTAGAATGGCTTTTCAATTTATTTTAAATCTTCTATTGAGAAAGCACCTGGCAGTAACTGCTCAACAGTCACTTCTTTTTCATCACCTTTTACATTCGTTAATAATACAGGCATTTTCGGATCACAGAATTCAGCAATTACTTGTCTACACGCACCACATGGTGAAATCGGTCCATCAGTTTCTCCTGTAATAACTAAGTAACTAAAATCGCGCTCACCTTCTGATACTGCTTTAAATATTGCTGTTCTTTCTGCACAGTTACATAAACCGTAAGAAGCATTTTCTATATTACAACCAGTATAGATTTTCCCTTCTTTCGTAACTAACGCTGCGCCAACAGGAAATTTAGAATACGGAATATACGCTTTCGATAACATCTTGTTTGCTTCTTCAATATATTTTTTCTTACCCATATTATTTCCCCCTCAAAGTAAACGAAATGATGATTAGTCAGTAATAACTGTATGAACTAATTTAGGAGCCACTGCTGTTTCAGCGATAGAGATGTTCTCATAAATTTTTGCTTTTACATCTTCTACATTTTCACGATTTGCGTAGATTGTTACGAATGGCTCGCCTTCTTTTACTGCATCGCCAACTTTTTTACGTAACATTAATCCTACTGCTAAATCGATTTCATCTTCCTTCGTTGCACGACCTGCACCAAGTAACATAGCTGCAATACCAATCTCATCTGCAACAATGTTAGAAATAACACCTGAAGTTTTTGCAGGTACATCAATTACATACTTCGCCTGTGGCATTTTTTCTGGATTGTCTACAATTGAGCTATCTCCGCCTTGATTGCTTAAGAACTCTTTAAACTTCTCAGTTGCTTTTCCGTTTTTCATCACTTCAATTAGCATTTCACGAGCTTCTTCTAACGTATTTGCTTTTTTCGCAAGTACGACCATTTGGCTACCTAATACAAGTACTAATTCTGTTAAATCTTCTGGACCTTCACCTTTTAACGTATCAATCGCTTCTTTTACTTCTAGAGCGTTACCAATCGCAAAACCAAGCGGTTGTGACATGTCTGAAATAACAGCCATAGTTTGACGTCCTACATTATTTCCGATACGTACCATTGCATGTGCTAATTCTTTTGCATCTTCTTCTGTTTTCATAAATGCACCAGCACCTGTTTTTACATCAAGTACGATTGCGTCAGCACCTGCTGCAATTTTTTTACTCATAATTGAACTTGCAATGAGAGGAATTGAGTTAACCGTTCCTGTTACATCGCGTAATGCATAAATCTTTTTATCTGCAGGTGTTAAGTTTCCTGTTTGTCCAATAACAGCTACTTTGTCACGGTTTACAATATCAATGAACTGCTCTTTCGTAATTTCAACGTGGAATCCTTCTACCGCTTCTAATTTATCAATTGTTCCGCCTGTATGTCCTAAACCACGACCAGACATTTTTGCTACTGGTACATCTAAAGCAGCTACTAATGGTCCTAATACTAATGTTGTCGTATCACCAACACCGCCAGTTGAATGTTTATCTACTTTAATTCCTTCAATTGCTGACAAGTCGATCGTTTCACCAGACTCAACCATCGCCATCGTTAAATCTGCACGTTCGCGATCTGTCATATCTTTAAAGAAGATTGCCATTGCAAGCGCACTCACTTGATAATCAGGAATACTTCCGTCTGTATATCCATTAATAAAGAATTTGATTTCTTCAGTCGTTAATTCTTTGCCGTCACGTTTTTTTGCAATAATATCTACCATTCTCATTACAATCACCATTCCTTTTTATATGATACGAATCTATTAAAATAATAAGCCAACGATTGTTGCTGATAAGAAACTTACTAATGTTGCACCGAATAGTAATTTCAAACCAAATCTTGCGACTACATTCCCTTGCTTTTCATTTAAGCTCTTAACCGCCCCTGCAATAATCCCAATTGAAGAGAAGTTTGCAAATGAAACTAAGAATACAGATATAATCGCTGTCGTTCTATCTGAGAAATTAAAGTTTCCTTGTGCTAAATCTGTCATAGCGACAAATTCATTCGATACTAATTTTGTTGCCATAATATTTCCGGCATTAACTGCTTCATACCAAGGTACACCCATAATAAATGCAAATGGTGCAAATACATAACCAAGAATTTCTTGGAATGAAATACCGATTACACCTTTAAATACTGCATTAATGAATGCGATAAGAGCAACGAAACCGACTAACATAGCTGCTACTGTAATCGCAACTTTAAATCCATCAATAATGTATTCCCCTAATACTTCAAAGAAAGTCTTTTTCTCTTCTTCTTGTACTTCTAACATATCTTCTTCCTCAGTAACTTCATACGGGTTAATGATAGAAGCAATGATGAAGCCACCGAATAAGTTAAGCACTAAAGCGGTTACAACATATTGCGGTTTTAATAACACCATATATGATCCGACGATAGACATTGAAACGGTAGACATTGCAGATGCACATAATGTATACATTCTTTTCTCTGGCAATAACCCTAATTGTTTCTTAACTGAAATAAACACTTCAGATTGTCCTAAAATCGCAGAAGCAACTGCATTATATGATTCTAGTTTCCCCATTCCATTTACTTTACTTAATGCTAGACCGATAGATTTCACAATAATAGGTAATACTTTAATGTGTTGCAAAATACCTATTAAAGCTGATATAAATACGATTGGCATTAATACACTTAAAAAGAACGAAAACTCTTTTTGATTTACTAATCCACCAAATACGAAATTCACACCATCAGCGGCATATTTTAATAACTCTCCAAAAC